>JAYTBL010000024.1:0-25491 GCA_043736975.1 Polyangiaceae bacterium | reverse complement strand
GCTGTACCAGGAGCGCTTGCGCCTGAGGCACGCGAAGGACGACGAGCACGCCAGAGCTGACCGCGCATTCCATGCGCGCCTCGGTCACGAGCTGCCCCACGCCTCGCCGGAACGTCAGAGGGAGCTCGTTCGGGAGATCGTCGAACGCTACGTCAGCGAGATCACGGGCCACTTCGACCAGCGCGTCTACGGATTCGCGACGCGAGTGCTGCCATACGGTCTCTCGGGCATCATGCAAGCGTTCTCCCCGCGCGGTCTCATCAGGCAGCTCCGCGGCTCCAGCCAGCTCGACGAGCATGTCCTGCTCGAAGGCGAGGTGCACGAGCTCACGCACCTCAGCGAGCTCGGGACGGTCGTCCTCGTGCCGACGCACTCGTCGAACCTCGACTCGCTGCTCATCGGCTATGCGATCTACAAGATGGGTCTTCCCCCCTTCGTCTATGGGGCCGGGCTCAATCTGTTCACGAGCCCGCTGACCAGCTTCTTCATGCACAACCTCGGCGCGTACACCGTCGACCGGACCAAGTCCGACCCGCTCTACCGCGAGGCGCTCAAGGAGTACGCGACGGCCTCTCTCGAGCTCGGCCACCACAACCTGTTCTTCCCGGGCGGCACACGCAGCCGATCGGGCGAGATCGAGTCGAAGGTGAAGCTCGGGCTGCTCGGCGCATGCCTCACCGCCTATCGCAACAATCTGCTGCACGGCGCGGAGCAGCGAGCGAAGATCTTCATCGTCCCCTGCACGATCTCCTATCCGCTCGTCCTCGAGGCCGCGTCGCTGGTGCGCCGGTTCCTCGAAGAGACCGGGAAGTCGGCGTACGTCGTCGTCGATGACGAGTTCAACCGGATCCAGCGCTGGATCGACTTCCTGCGAGGCATCGCGGAGCTCGACTTCCGGGTCCACGTCCGCATCGGCAGCGCGCTCGATCCGTTCGGCGACGACGTCGACGCCGAAGGAGTCTCACGGGATCCACGCGGCCGTGCCATCGACCCGAAGCGCTACCTCCTTCGCGACGGGCGCTTGATCGACGATCCTGCGCGCGACGCCGAGTACACGCGGGTGCTCGGCGGGCGCATCGCCGCGAGCTATCGCCGAGACAACGTCGCCTTGCCGACCAGCGTGCTCGCGTTCGCGCTCCTCGAGTTGCTGAGGCGCGACCTGTCCCAACCTGATCTCTTTCGAATGCTGCGGACCATCGGCGCGGATACCGGAGTCGACTCGGCACGCGTCGTCACCGAGGTCGAGAAGCTGGTCGCCGAGCTCCGCGTCCTGGAGCATGACGGCAAGATCCGCCTCAGCGATGAGCTCCGCACGATCGATGGACGCGACATCGTCGCGCGCGGGCTGCGAGGTCTGGGCACTTATCACGCGACGCCGATCGTCATCCGGCGTGGCACGCAGCTCGTCGTGCTCGACGCCGACCTCCTCTTCTATTACCGGAATCGGCTCGAGGGCTACGGGCTGCTCGGCGCGACGCGGCTCTACTCCGCGAGGCCCGCGAGGCCCGCGAGGCCCTCGCCATGATAGCGCTGCTGGGCGCAGGCAACTGGGGAACGACGCTCGCAGAGCTCATCGCGTCGAACGGGCACACGGTCCGCTTGTGGACACGTCATCCGCGGCAGCGCGACGAGATCAACGAGCGACACATGAACGAGGGCGCCGTCCCCGGCCTTCGCCTCCCGGAGAGCGTCTCGGCGACGAACGATCTCTCGGAGGCCGTTCGCGGGGCGCAGCTGGTGATCATCGTCATCCCCTCGCAAGGCTTCCGCGAGGTGGCGTCCGTGCTGGGAGACGCGCTCGCGCCCGAACAGGTCGTGCTGCATGCCACCAAGGGCTTGGAGCGTGAGTCGAACGCGCGGATGACGGAGATCTTGCTCCAGGAGACATGCGCGCGGCAGATCGGAGTGCTGTCGGGACCGAACCTCGCGCCCGAGATCGCGCGCCACAGCCCCGCAGGAACGGTGGTCGCGTCGAACTTCCCGCAGGTGATCGAGCTGGCGCGCCAGGCCCTGTCGTGCCCTCGGCTCATGGTGTTCGCCGGGGACGACGTGCTCGGAGTGGAGCTCGCCGGCGCGCTGAAGAACGTCGTCGCGATCGCGGCCGGCATCGCGACCGGGATGGGGGTCGGCGAGAACGCGAAGTCGCTCCTCGTCACCCGCGGCCTCGCCGAGTACACGCGCCTCGCGGTGACGATGGGGGCGAGCCCGCTGACGTTCGCCGGCCTGGCCGGCATCGGCGATCTGATGGTGACCTGCGCCAGCCCCATCTCGCGCAACCACCGCGTCGGTGCGGCGCTCGCGCGCGGCGAGCGGCTGCCCGACATCCTCGCGAAGCTCGGCATGGTCGCCGAGGGCATCTACGCGGCGGTGGCCGCGCGCTCGCTGACCCGCGCGCACCACGTCGAGGCACCGCTGCTCGACGCCGTGTATCGCGTCCTCTACGAGGACCTCGCCTGTGACGAGGCGCTGCGTCAGCTCATGACGTTGCCGGCGGGCCGCGACGTCTCGAGGTTCCAGTCGGTCGCGTTCTAGGACCGCGCCTTGTGGTAGCGCTCGGGCCCCACGCGGTAGCCCTCGGCGGACGGAAAGTACGAGAGCGACTCGGCGAAGCTCTCGCTGCCCGCAGCCGACAGCACCTCCAGGGCCTCCTGCTCGGCGCGGATCTGCTCCTCGAACAGCGAGAACATCACGATCGCCGAGGCGCCGCCGTCCTCGAGCCGCTTCACGCCATCGGTGTCCTTCGAGAGCGGCGACGCCGATGCGATCACCGGGTGCGCGAGCCTCATGCCCATGTACGTGGTCTCGAGATCGACCATGCTCATCCGCCTCGCGTCGCCATCTCGGCGTAGGTCTTCCATCGCTGCGTGACCGCCTCTTGCGCGAGGCCGAGCAGGCGCGCCGCCTCGTCCGGATTCTGGTGCGTCAGCATGCGGTAGCGCAGCTCGCCATACGCGTACTCGCGGAACGGCACCTTGGGCGCCGGCGAGTCGAGGACGAACGGGTTCTCACCGGACGTTCGCGCGACGGGATTGTAGCGAACGAGCGGCCAGTAGCCGCAATGCACCGCGAGCGACTGCTGGTGGAGCCCGCGCTCCATGTCGATCCCGTGCGCGATGCACGGGCTGTAGGCGAGGATGAGCGACGGGCCGTCGTAGGCCTCGGCCTCACGGAAGGCGAGGAGCGTCTGCTGGGGATTCGCTCCCAGGGCGACGCGCGCGACGTAGACGTTGCCGTAGGACATCGCCTGCAGCGCGATGTCCTTCTTGCCCACTTGCTTGCCGCCCGCCGCGAACTTGGCGACCGCTCCCAGCGGCGTCGACTTGGACGCCTGGCCGCCGGTGTTGGAGTACACCTCGGTATCGAGGACCAGCACGTTGACGTTGCGGCCGCTCGCGAGCACGTGGTCCACGCCGCCCGACCCGATGTCGTAGGCCCAGCCGTCGCCGCCCACGATCCAGACGCTGCGCCGCACCAGCGAGCCCGCGACGGAGCGGAGCGCCTCGACGCTCGGACCCGAGCCGCGCTCCAGGCGCTCGAGCAGCCCCGTGGCGCGGCCAGGATCTCGTCGACCAGCGAGGGGCCGATCACGCTCGCGAGCTCCCGCGCCAGGCGCGCGGCATGCTGATCGCTCGCGAGGCGGAAGCCCAGCCCGAACTCGGCGTTGTCCTCGAAGAGCGAGTTCGACCAGGCCGGGCCGCGCCCCTCGGCGTTCACGGTCCAGGGGGTGGTGGGGAGGTTTCCGCCGTAGATCGACGAGCAGCCGGTGGCGTTCGCGACCAGGAGGCGGTCGCCGAAGAGCTGCGAGAGGAGCTTGAGGTACGGGGTCTCGCCGCACCCCGCGCACGCGCCCGAGAACTCGAAGAGCGGCTCGAGGTACTGCGTGCCGCGCACGGTCGAGAAGTCGACGCGCGAGCGATCGTTGATGGGGAGCGTCTCGAAGAAGGCGAGGTTCGCGCGCGACGCCTCGAGGATGGGCTCGATGCGCGCGAGGTTGATGGCGCGCTTTCGACTCTCGTCCTTGGCCTTGACCGGGCAGGCGTCGACGCAGAGCCCGCAGCCGGTGCAGTCCTCGAGGTAGGCCTCCAGCGTGTAGCGGATGTCGGGGAAGCCGCGCGCGTCGATGGGCGCGCTCTTGAAGCTCGCGGGGGCAGGGAGAGGCGCGGCGCCGTCGAGGAGCTCCTGGTCGTAGAACTTCGCGCGGATCACCGAGTGCGGACACACGAACGCGCAGTTGCCGCACTGGATGCAGAGGTCGGGCTCCCACACCGGCACGAGCTGCGAGACGTTGCGCTTCTCCCACTTCGTCGTTCCGCTCGCATAGGTGCCGTCCACGGGGAGCGCGCTCACCGGGATCTCGTCGCCGCGTCCCACCATCATGAGCGCAGTCACCTCGCGAACGAACGCCGGCGCCTGGCTCGGGACCACCGGGAGCCGTCGTCGATGCGAGGTGACCCGATCGGGTACCTCGACACGGGAGAGCTGCGCCAGCGTCTGGTCCACCGCAGCAAAGTTCTTGCGCACGACCTCGGCGCCCTTGATCCCGTACGTCTTCTCGATCGAGCGACGGATCTTCGCGATCGCCTCCTCGCGCGGGAGGACCCCGGAGATGGCGAAGAAGCAGGTCTGCATGATGGTGTTGGTGTGCGAGCCCATGCCCGCCTCGCGCGCCACCTTCGACGCGTCGATGACCCAGAGCGCGAGGTGCTTCTCGACGATCGCGGCCTGCACCTCCTCGGGCAGCTCGGCCCACACCGCGTCGCGCGCGTGAACCGTGTCGACGAGGAGCGTCGCGCCAGGCGCCGCGACGCGCAGAATGTCGAAGCGTTCGAGAAAGCCGAACTGGTGGCAGCCGATGAAGCTCGCGGACTGGATCAGGTAGCTCGATCGGATGGGCTCGGGGCCGAAGCGCAGGTGCGACGTCGTCTGCGACCCCGACTTCTTGGAGTCGTAGACGAAGTACGCCTGCGCGTGGACCGCGGGATCTTCAGCAATGATCTTGATGCTGTTCTTGTTCGCGCCGACCGTGCCGTCTGCGCCGAGGCCGAAGAACACCGCGCGCACGACCTTCTCCGACTCGATGTCGAACGACGCATCGAAGGGCAGGCTCGTATGACTTGCGCGCGGTCGTCATGCTGCGGCTGCGCCGGTGAGCGCGGTCCGCACCCGGGCTCCAACGTCGGGGCCAAGAGGCAGCCGCTGCATGCGACGCGACGAAGTCGCGCCGCCGCGTGAAGGTCGGGCGCACGCATTGCGCGCGCGACGCGAGTCTTGCGGCCAGCTCGAGTCCTGGTGAGGTGGGTCAGCGAGCAATCAGGGGACGAGCCAGCTCGAGCGGCCTCCCTCGAAGCGCGCGCGTCGGTGACCGCCTGCGTCGCCCGACAGCTCGAGCCAGTCGACGGAGGCGATCTGGGCATCGACGATGGCGAGATGCCCCCGCTCGCCGACGGCGCACCCCGCCGGATCGTCGAGCGCGGCGCCGGGCGCGGCCGCCGTGAGGTAGTCCCTCGCGGCTCCGCCCGTCGCGACCCGCGCCCACACCGAATCCACCCGCGGGCCATCCTTGTAAACGCTGAGGGCCACCGCGACGCGAAGCTGCCAGTGCAGGCTGGCGCTCCAGAACACCATCGTGCCGCCGGGGCACGACTCGATCTGGGCGACCTTGGGCGACCGCACGTCCGTGAAGAACGAGAGGCGCGCGGTCGTGCGCGTCGCCTCGCGCAACACCACCGTGCGCGCATCGGCGGCTTCGCCGCACACGGTCGCCAGCACCGGAACGCGAAAGGCGTGATGCCGATCGCTCGTCGCCCGCTCGAGCTGCTGCCAGACAGCGGCCTCGATCTCACCGAGCGTCGCGAGCCGGGGCCGCATCAGCGTGCTCGACCGGTGACAACATGCTCGCCCACGTGACGCACGGTAGGGTCAGCGGCCGACCGGTCAACGGCAATCGACCGTACGGGCAGGTCTGCACCTGTCCCGCGCTACCGGGCGGCACCGCGCGGCCGTGCAGCGAGCCGCGTGTGCCAGTTCGTGACCGGCACGTTGCTCGCGGGCAAGAACGTGTAGCTTGCATTCACACCGACGACTCGGTTCGTGCGGGTGTTCTCGAGGCCGATGGCGTTGGCGCCGGAGAGCCCGCCCGGATGAACCGAAGCCGCTGCCGCGACGAGTCGCGGCTCGCGGAAGCGCAGCTTCAGGTTGCCGCGAGGAGGACACCGATGCCGAGCGAGAAGAGAGCAAAACGCGCCATGTTCGGGACGAGGCAAACACTGTGCGCGATGTAGGCCTGCCGGGCCGGCCCCGCTCGGCTGGCCCAACCCGCGGCCGAGAAGCGTGACGGCACACCCGCGATTGCGCGATCGGCATACCATCGTGAGCCATGGGAGGCCCTGCGCCGGTCGAGCTCAGCGCCGACTGCACGTCGTGCGGCCTGGAGGGAGGCGTGGCCGAGCTGTATGACGCGCTGGTCGCGGCGTGTCGCTTCGGGCTGCCCGCGAGCGCGCGCTGCCGGCTGTGCGGGATCGAGCACGAGGCGGTGTTCACGCCCGCGCCCACGCGGCCGCTCGCCGACGTCCCTGCGAACCGCTGTCCGGCCTGCCTCGAGGAGCTCGGCCCACGCACCCTCGATGATCGCCGCTGCGCGAGGTGTGGCGCGACGGCGATGCTCAGCCTCGTCTCGCCCGCCGCCGCGCTCCGCTCGCAGGCGGCGCTGGAGGCCGCGCTCGATGCCTGGGCCGCGCGCGAGCAATGGCCTTCCCGCGCCGCGCTCGCCGAGGCCACGTTCTGCGATCCCGACTTCGCCTCGCTGCTCCTGCGCATCCAGCGCGGCGAGCCGCTCGAGGTGGTCGCGGATCCGTTCGCGAACATGGGCGTGCGCACCACGGGCCGCGACCCCTCGGACGAGCTGCGGCGCGCGCCGCCGGCGGTCACGGTGGTGGCCCCCGAGTCGATCGCCCCGCTCACGCCGCTCCGGGTGGGCCCGCCGCTCTCGGTGCGCAACCACATGCCGGAGCCCACGCCCGCAGAGCCGCTGCCGGTGCCGATCCGCTACATCCCTACGCCGCCCGCGGGGACGCGCGTGCCGGCTTCGATGCTCGCGCCGTCTTCGCGTCGGCCGCCTCCGCCATCCGCGCCGCCGCGGGCCATCGTCTATCCGCTGGTGTCGGTCATCGCGGCCGACGGCGAGATCCATCCCGCCGAGCGCGCGCTCATCGACCGCTTCCTCGAGAGCGAGGGCCTCGCGCCGCTCACCGAGGACGAGTTCAAGGTGCACCATCCCTCGGCGGTGGCGCATCTCGTCCCGCCCGAGCGCCGCGAGGCCGTGGTGCAGCTGATGTGCGAGACGGCGACGGTCGACGGCATGCCCGACGAGAGCGAGCGCCGCGTGATCCGCGCGTACGCCGCGGCGTGGCACGTGCCCGACGAGAAGATCGAGTTCTGGATGTGGGGCTACGAGAACATGAGCACCGGCATCGTCCGCCAGCTGTGGATGAAGCTGCGGCGGTTCGTGCTCTCGGCCCGCTGGAGCGACGCCGGACGGGAGGCGCGATGACCACGCGAGGCGACGACACGGCCGGCAGCGTTCCCCCGTGGGCCGCTCCCTTCTCGCCCGAGGAGTGGGCGTGGTTCGTCGCGGTCCTCGCCGAGGGTCTCGATCGCCGCGGCATCACCCACCGCATCGACATGGAAACGGGCTGCGTGCACGCCAGCACCACCGGCCCCAACGTGCTCGGGCTCTCGAACCTGCTCCAGCTGTGTCGCTCGCGGCCGCGCGAGGCGTGGGCCGGCGCGGTAAAGCACCACTTCGACGTGGCGTTCGACGTGAAGGACGGCAAGACCGCCGAGGAGCTATCGCAAGACTGGGCGCTCGCGCGCGAGCACGTGAAGCTGCGCCTCTACCAACGCGACAACCTCCCCGATGTCCCGCTCGTCACCTGGGAGATCGCCGACGGCCTGGTGGCGGTGCTCACGTTCGACCTCCCCGAGACCGTGATCTCGGTGCGCCTCGAGGATCGCGAGCAGTGGGACGTCACCGACGACGACCTCTACGACGTCGCGCTCGCGAACGTGCGCGCCGAGGGGCTCCTGCCCACCAAGGACATCGAGCTGGGCGAGCGGGCCTCGCTGCAGCTCCTCGAGGGCGGCACCACGTTCTTCGCGGCGTCGCACGCGCTCTTCATCGAGGACTACGCCGACGGCGACCTCGGCCGGTACGGCATCATCCTCGCCATGCCGCAGCGGCACGTGGTGCTCTTGCACCGCGTGCACGATCTGCGCGTGGTGCGCGTCATCGAGGCGATGATCGTCACCGCCACCAACATGTACGTCGACGGTCCAGGCTCGATCAGCTCCGACCTCTACTGGCTGCCGCCGCGCGGCGAGGACAGCTCGCTCGCCGACCTCGAGCACTGCCTGGTGCGCCTCCCCTGCACCATCACCGACGAGACGCTCCGCTTCATGCCGCCCGAGAGCTTCACCCGGATGCTCAGCTCGCTCCAGCCCCCCGCAGAAAGTCACTGAGACGATGAACCAGCCACCGAGCGCGCCCGAGGCGATCGATCCCCAGATCCCCGAACAGTTCCAGAAGGTGGCTGCGAACATCCGCAAGATCATCATGGGCAAGGACGAGGTGATCGCGCGCCTCCTGTGGTCGGTGGCGGCGCAGGGCCACGTGCTCTTCCGCGACGTACCGGGCGTGGGCAAGACGATGCTCGCGAAGGCGTTCGCGGCGAGCGTCGATTGCCAGTTCAAGCGCATCCAGTTCACGCCCGATCTCCTGCCCATGGACGTCTCGGGGTCGAACGTCTTCGACATGCGCTCGAAGACCTTCCAGTTCCAGCCGGGGCCGGTCTTCACGAACGTGCTCCTGGCGGACGAGATCAACCGCGCGCCCCCCAAGACGCAGTCGGCGCTGCTCGAGGTCATGGAGGAGCGCCAGGTCACGGTGGAGGGCACGACCCACAAGCTCGAACCGCCGTTCATCGCCATCGCCACCATGAACCCGCTCGACGACGAGGGCACCTATCCCCTGCCCGCCGCGCAGCTCGATCGCTTCATGATGATGCTCTCGGTCGGCTATCCCCCGGAGGACGCCGAGGCGAAGATGCTCGAGGTCCACCTCGGGCAGACGCCCGCCATGTCGACGCTCCAGCACGTGATCACCAAGGCCGACGTGCTGGCGTGGCAGCAGGCGGTGCCGCGCATCTACGTCTCGCCGGAGATGCGGCGCTACCTGGTCTCGGTGCTGCGCTCGATCCGCACCGACGACCGCAACCTGCGCAGCGTCTCGCCGCGCTCCACGCTGCTACTTGCGCGCGCCTGCCAGGCCCGCGCGCTGTTCTCGGGCCGCAATTTCATCTCGGTGGAGGACGTGAAGGCGCTCGCGCCCGACGTGCTCGGTCACCGCGTGATGACCAGCGACTCGGGCGTGGGACGCGAGCTCGTCGCCCACTGCGTGGAGCGCGTGCCGGCGCCGGCCTGATGCGCACGCTGTACCGCCTCCTCCGCGCTGGCATGCACACGGCGCTGCTCTTCGTGCTGCCTTGGCTCACCGGGGCGCTGGTGGGAATGGTGTTCGACGTGCGCGAGGTGGCGGAGAGCAAGGGGCGATTCGCGACCATCTTCTCGCTGGTGATCGTGCCGCTGCTGGTGCTGCAGCTCGCGGCCATAGCCATCAAGGTGGGCCGCGAGATCCGCGTGCGCCGCGCCGAGGGCGAGCGCGGCGTGCACGTCGTGGTGGACGCCATCGATCGCCACGTGCGCGTGCTGACGCCGCGCGGCATGGGCATGGCGGCGCTCTCGCTGGTCATGGTGGGCATGGCGCTCTCGCTGAAGTGGGGCCAGTTCGGGGTGCTCGCGGTGGCGGGGCTGGGAATCATGTATATTGCATCGACCGCGGCGACCATCACGTCGGCCTTCGCGGTGCGCGCCTTCGACGACCGCGTGCGGCGCGGGCGCGGCGCCATCGATCGCGAGATGTCGCCCACCGTGGTCGACGCCGGCGAGGCGGTGGAGGAGCGCTTCGTGCTCGCGCGCGTGCCGGTGCCCGCGGGCTTCCGGCTGCACATCGAGGAGTCGCTGCCGGCGCGGCTCGGCGGCGACACGCGCTTCGCGCTCGATCGCAGCGTCTCGCGCGCCGAGGTCACGGTGAGCGCGCCGCTGCCGCGCACGCCGCGCGGGCTGTACCGGCTCGGCCCGGCGGAGATCTGGTACGAGGACGTGCTCGGCCTGACGCGCGTGTACGTCGCCTCGCGGGCCACGGCTTCGCTCCGCGCGCTCCCACGCCTGCGCAACGTGGTGTTCGACAAGAGCCCCCGCTCGCGGACCTTGGCCGACGGCCCGCTCAGCATGCTCTCGCCCCGCGCCACCGAGGAGCACTTCCGCACGCGCCAGTACGTGGCGGGCGACGATCTGCGGCGCGTGCACTGGAAGCAGTCGATCAACACCGGGCAGCTCATCGTGCGCGTCGCGGAGTCGGTGCCGTTCGCGCCCTCGCGCGTGCGCCTGGTGCTCGACACGTATCTCCCACCGAGCTGGCGCGTCTCGGCGCTGGCCGACGGCCGGCAGCTGAAGGAGGGCGAGCGCGCCGTCGCGCGCGCCCCCGAGCTCCTCGACGACGTGCTCGATCTCCTCGTCGAGAGCTGGATCGGCCTGGCGAACACGCTGCTCAAGCGCGGCGAGGCGGTCTCGCTGGTGACCGCGGTGCGCGACGGCGAGCGCACCGTGGTGCGCGAGATCGAGTGCAAGCGCGGCGAGGAGCGGAGGTGGCGCGCGGTCGGCTCCGACGTGGTGTGGCAGCACCACTTCCCGGTCGACGCGCTGTTCGCGAACGTGCCCGCGCTCCAGGCGGCGCGCGGCAAGCCGCCCAGCAGCATCATCGTCTCTTCGGGCCTGTGGCTGGGCGGGACGAGCCCGGCGCCCGGCACGAGCTATGTCGTGGCCGATGGCTCGTGCGTGGTCGCGAGCGCGCCGCCCCAGGAGTGGAGCGCCGTCCGCCGGTTCTTCTTCTTCGACTACCCGGTCGGCGCCGACGACAACCGCATCGACTGGCGCAAGCTGCTGTCGCCCAGCCCGCCCTCGCCGGAGGTGCTGCGTCGCGAGCTCCTGCGCGCGGCCAACGCCGCGGTCGATCACGCGCGCGGCTTCCGAGCGCCGGTGCTGATCGTCCGCCGCCGCGGCCTCAGCCTGTCGCTGGAGGCGCCGTGAACCGCACGCGCGTCCCGCGGTGGAGCCCGACCTTCTGGCAGTCGCTGCGCCTCGCGGCGCGGCCGGCCATCGTCTACTTCCTGTTCACGGCCTCCGGCTTCGCGGCCTTGATCGCGACGGTGCTCTGGTACGACGGCCTGAGCGATCTACTGATCATCTTCCTCCTCTCGGTGGCGGGGGTGATGGGGATCCTCGCTGGCATGCTGGTGGCGGTGCTGCGCGCGCGCGCGCTGCCGGTGTTCGTGCTCGGCAGCGTGTCGATCGGCATCGCCGTCGCGCTCGTCGCGATGGCGCCGGTGGGCGGCAAGGAGGCGATCATCGCCATCGCCTGCTTCTGCTTCGCGTTCCCGTGCGGGATGCTCTCGCTCCAGCATCGATACGAGCTGCTCGCGTCGTTCTGGCCGGCGGTGGGGTGGATCGGCGGGGTGTTCGCGATCATCAACAAGGAGGGGCGCCTCCACCAGTGGGAGAACGACAAGGTCACGGCCTGGCTGCCGGTGCCGCTGCTCTATCTCGGCTGCTTTCTGGTGCTGTGGCTCCTGTACCTGTCGTCGAAGCAGGCGATGCGCGTCGAGCTCTGGCAGTCGCTGAGCGGGGCGGTGGCGCGGCGCGTGACGAAGAAGGCGGCAGTGGGCGCCATCCCCCGCCGCAACGTGCTGCCCATGCTCTTCGCGGCGCTGTTGCTCTTCGGCCTGGTGGCGCTGCTGTCGCCATATCTGTGGCGCACCGGCAAGGGGGATCAGAACGGCAAGAGCGGCGCGCGTGATCGGGACGGGCAGGTGGAGAAGCCGAACAAGGACTACGGGGACGGCAAGGATCAGAGCCCGAAGATGGACGGCGAGGCGATCAAGCAGCAGCTGCGGGAGCTCGCGGAGGCGGGCAAGAGCACCGCGCTCCATCTCTGGCCGCTGCTGCTGCTGCTGCTCCTCTATCGGCCGGCGAAGCGCGCGCTCCTGAACACGCACCTGCTGACGCCGGTGTTCCCTTCCCCGCCGACCGAGCGCATCGACAACCACTGGGAGTACGTACGCATCGCGGCCGAGGACGCGGGGGTCGTGCCGGCCCCCTCGGACTCGGTGGAGCAGCTGCTCGCGCGCATCCACGAAAGGCGCCTGGGTGGCCCAGCGCTGGCGCGCGCCGCGGAGATCTACGCGCGCACGCGCTACGGCTTCACGGTGGGCCGCGGCGACCCGCTCGCGATGCGCCAGCACGCGATCGACGCCGGCAAGGAGCTCCGCGCCCACCTCGGCCCGTGGGAGGTGCTGAAGAACATGTTCCGCCGGTTGTCGTAGCCGCGAGCGCGCTCCGAACGGGTGGCGAGCGGACGCGTCGCCGCAGCCTGGGCGCTCCGCACGTGAGAAAGCAGGAGAAGAGCCACACCGCGCGCCCCGCCCCGCGGTAGCGACGCTCGCGCGACAGCGATGGTGCCCGCGATGGTGCGCGGTTCGCGCCCGCGAGAGGCCACGGCGGGAGGGCAGGCGCGGGACGACACCCGACGGCGGGGACGGCAGCGACGTCTCGAACGCGATGTCTCGAGAAGAGGCTCCCCTTCGGGGTACGCATCCTGATCGGATGCGCCGGGAGGGGAGAGCTCTGGCGCAGCTGGCCAATCGCCACCATTCCACATACTCCGGAGGCGCTGACAAGCGACGCCGCGCGAGCGGGTCCACCTACGGCGTGCGGATGCCAACTCGGCGAAATCATGCCGCCCGGCTTTCGACGAAGGGCGGAATATCCGGGATCCGCGCAACGCGACATTGCTCGACACATTCACATATTCACGCTCTGCCGTAGTCAAGGACGAGAGTCTTAACGCTGGACGATGGGATGCCGGCACTGCCCGAGCGAAGGCGGCTGCGCCCGGCGGCGGAGCGACTCGAGCCCGTCGCAGGGGCGCGCGCCGCGAGCGGCCGGGCGGCCGAAGTCGCGGATCGGCCGGGAACTTGCGGCGCGTCGAGCACAGCGGTCCCGTGCCCGTGCCTGTCACTGGCCGAGAAGCGGCGGCGGGGTTTTGCCGGCTTCGCGGGACGTACCGCGATACGCGACGACATGAGGATCGCAGGAATGGCACTCGCAAGTGTATCACGATATTCATTCCGGCATTCGTATGGTTACGATATGCCGTATTCAAGTGCGAGTTTCACACGCCGAACGATGGGGGATGCCGGCGCTGCCAAGCCGAATGAGTCAGCTCCCGGCGCAGAAGGGACTGGACGAGGTCGTGGGGTGGGGCGGGCGGCGCGAAGGGGCGGGCCGGCCGAAGGGGAAGTGGCCGAAGGTCGCGCATCTGCGGCGCGCCGAGCACAAGCGGCATGTGCCCGTGCACGTCACGTTGCGGCGCGAGAGGGGGCTGCCAAGCCTCCGCGAGGAGCGGCCGCACAACCTCCTGAAGGAGGTCGTGCGCAGCAGCCAGCGCGAGGGCTTTCGTATCGTGCACTACTCGGTGCAGGCCGATCACGTGCATCTCATCGTCGAGGCGGAGACGAAGGCGCTGCTCGCGAGCGGGATGCGAGCCTTCGCGATCCGCGCGGCGCGGCGTTTCAATCGAGACGTGTTGCGGCGCCGGAGGGGCCGCGTGTGGGGCGACCGCTATCACCGACACGACCTGGCGACACCGCCCGAGGTACGTCACGCCCTCGTCTACGTGCTCGCCAACGGCGTGAAGCACCGCCAGGTCGAGCCCGGCGAGCTCGATCCGTGCTCGATCCGTGCTCGTCGGCGCCGTGGTTCGAGGGCTACGTCTGGCATCACGCCCGAGCGCAGCCGCGTCGGTCCGGCACTCGTCGTCGTTGATCTCCCCGCCTGACACGCCCCGCAGCCCGTTCGGACGATCGGCCCGCTACACGACCCGCGATGACACCGGTTCGCCACGAGGCACTCCTCCGGCTCGCGCTTGCACGCCGCGGTCGCGGTCAGCACCGCGGCCGCGGCCACCCCGAGCCGGAGCCACCGCATGCCTTACGGCACGGCCAGCTGATACGCCACCGACCAGTTGAAGAGCTCGTAAGGGTTGCCGGCCGCGTCGTTGTGGTACGCGAGGGTCGGATCCGAGTCGCGGATGTTGCCGCGCGCGCCGTTGGTGGGACCGGGGCAGGCGTTCGCCGACTGCTGCTCGTAGGCATAGCGGAGGAGCCGATCGGCGCCGGTCGGCGCGGCCGACAGCGTGATCGTCACCGTGTCCGGCGCCGTCACGGCCACGTTCGTGATCGAGGCCGACATCGTGCTGTCGCGATAGATGAAGCCGTAGACCGGCTGCACCGCGAAGTCGGTGCTGGTGGCGTCCACCCGCACCGTGTCGATCACCAGCGGCGGCACCGGCACCACGTACTTCACGGTGATCACCGCGCCGGCGCGCGTGACGCTCAGCGGCCGCGTGGGCTCCCACTTCTTGCCCTCCACCACGACCCGCTCGTACGCCTTCGCGAAGTACGCGCCGAGGCGGCGCTGCGAGTGAGGGCTGTAGTGGAGGCAGTCCGTGAAATGGGTGAAGGGATAGTTGGGAGTAACGAGGTTCACCTTGCCATTCGACTTGGTGTGCGCGTCGAGCTGGCGCTGCGGGATGATGCTGGTCGGCGTCGTCATGCTGCCGAACTGGGAGACGAACATGGGAACCGGCTGCGCCTGCCCGGTGATGGCGCGGACCTTGTTGTCGTAGCCCCATTGCCAGTCGAGCAGCGCGTCGGTGTAGTTCAGCAAGCGGGTATTGGTCCCGTCGGTGCTCACCAGGAAATCGAAGTTCTGCTCGTTCGAGTCGCTCTCGCCCTGCCCCTGGATCACGGTGACGGCGCGGACCGCGTAGGTCTTACCCGCGGCGGTGGCGAGCGCCTTCGCGCTCTGGACCTGCATGAGCGCCTCGTCGAAGGGCGCGATGTAACCCGCCGAGGTCGGGAAGTAGCAGGGCCCGAAGCCGGGCTGCACGTTCGCGGTCTGCAGGCGGAGACACCAGTAGGGATTGCCGCTCCGCCCGTGCAGGCTGACCAGCACCGCGTGCTCCACCGCGGGCAGCCCCACCTTCGTGAAGTACTGCGAGGCGAAGACGTTGGCCTGGTTGCCGAGCCCCGAGGAGATCGTCTCCACGCCGTAGTTGAAGAACTTGTCGCCCTCGACCAGCGGCGCGAACGCGCTCGGCGTCTGGTAGACCGTGCAGCCCGACCCGTTGCAGCTACCCGCCGTCATCACGCCGGTGTCGAACATGAGATTGCCGAACGGCTGGGTGGTCGTGATGAAGGCCGACGCCCCGTTGGCCACCGAGTCCGAGGCCCCCGTCGAGAGCACGTGGTTGATGTCGTAGTGCACGTACGTCGGAGGCGGCTCGGCGTCGGCGTCGCCCGCCTTGG
The DNA here is from genome assembly GCA_043736975.1 of Polyangiaceae bacterium. Taxonomy (GTDB): domain Bacteria; phylum Myxococcota_A; class Polyangia; order Polyangiales; family Polyangiaceae; genus Labilithrix. The sequence goes on along the minus strand of JAYTBL010000024.1, from coordinate 9,952 downwards.
CGTCCTTGCTCGCATCGGACGCCCCTCCCTCCCCCGGCTGCGCGGCGTCGTTCCCCGGCAGCGCGCCGTCGGGATCGGGCAGCGCGCCGTCGAGCGCGCCCCCTTCGGGTTGCGTGCCCCCGTCCCCGTCGGCCTGAAGGGCATCGCTCGAGCAGGCCGCGCCGTCGAACGCCGCGGCCGAACAGAGGATGAACGTCAGCGCTCGGAATCGCATGGGCTTGATGGTCCCACACGGGCCCGGCGCGCGCACCAACAAGAAGTGCGGCATTTCACGTCATGTTTACGCAGAGTCGCGCGACCAGCACCCCGATCGCGTGCATCTTACATCGAGGTGATGCCCGAGTCCTTGCCGGCGTCTGCGCCGGTCGGCGTCGACGAGCCGCCGTCGGCGTCGTGGCTGCCGCCGTGCGAGGCGCCGTGGTCGGTCTTCTTGTTCACTTCACGGTCGGCGTTCTGGATCGCGCCGCAGCCCACGATCACGACCGCACAGACGGCAAGAAAGGTCTTCATCCGGCGCAGCATACGCGCGCCCTACGGCCTTCGCGGCGTCGCCTTCAGATCTCTTCGCGAGAAGCCAGGATCCCTCGAAGAGAAGCGCGGACCGGCGCGGCTCCCTGGATCCGCCGGAATCCAGTGAGGAACGTCAGTTGCATGGGGGGCAACGTGCGCGCGATCGAACCGACCAAGCCCCCCAAGGACCGTCCGCTCGCGCAGGCGCTCTTGTTCCTCCTCGAATCGAACCGGATGCTCTTCGGAGCATCGACGGTGCTCTTCGCGTTCGACGCGCTCTTCCTCCTGGTGAGCCGCCTCGGCCGGCACGGCGTCGCCATCGTGATCGCCATCGCGGCGCTCCGCGCGGTGTTCCGCGGCTTCCTGCGCCCCGGCTTCCTGCGCACGCTCGACGGCGCGCGCCGCGGCTACGCGGTGAAGGTCGACGATCTCACCAGCGGCGTCGACTGCTTCGAGAAGGCGATCGCGGTCCACCTGCTGACCGACCTGATCGTCGCCGGCAGCCTGCTGGCGGGCGCGATCCCGGGATTCGGTCTGGTGGTCTTCGCGCTCGAGAGCAGCCGCCCCGGGCTCGTGCTCCCCGGCATCGGCCTCGCAGCCCTGGGCGGTCTCACGCTCTACCTCTACGCGTACGCAGGAGTGCGCTTCGCGGAGCACGTCGTGGCGCTCGAGCGGCGCGGTCCGCTCGCCGCGATGAGCCGCGCCTGGAAGCTCGCAAACGGCCGGCGCCTTCGCATTCTCTGGACCGTCCTCGCGGGGTCGACCCTCGAGCTGCTCGGCCTGGCCTGGGGCCTGGCAAGCTTCGGCATCGGAATCTTGCTCGGCGTGCCGTTCATGCGGCTCGCGGGCGACCACCTGCTGCTCGATCTCTTCGCCAAGGCCCAGGCCGACGAGCGCACGCAACCGCGGCGCACGGCGCTGGCGGGCGGCGGCGTCGACTTCCCCTTCGGCAGCGCCGCCCAGGTCCGCGGCGCCTCGATGCCGGAGTACGCGCTGCTGATCGTCGTGATCATGCTGGTGGCCGGCGGCGCCTACCGCGCGCTGGGACGCAGCGTGAACGACAACGCCGCGCGCGCCGCATCGGTGCTCGCGTCGGGCGCGGGCGGGGCCGGCGGGGCCGGGGGCGGCTCCGGCGGCGACAGCAGCAGCGCGCTCTCGAAGTTCATCAGCGACTTCGTCGACGGCTTCGTGCGCGGAGACTTCTCCGGCCGCGACGGCGCGGGCAAGGTGGCGGGGCAGATCATCGGTGGCCTCGTCCCGATCTACGGCCAGATCGCCGACATCCGCGACATCGCCGCGGCGGTGGTCGACGTCGCGAACGGCAAGGAAGGCAGCTGGGCGAACCTCGGCATGGCGACGGTGGGCGTGGTCCCGGGGGTGGGCGACGCGCTGAAGGCCGGCATCAAGGCGGGCCGCGAGGCCACGCAGATCGCGAAGCACGGCGACGAGATCGCGGGCGCGGTGGGCGCTGCCGCCAAGCGCGGCGAGAAGATCGGCGAGGGCGCCACGTCGGTCGTCTATCGCGAGGGCGACAACGTCCGGAAGGTCGTGAAGGACGAGGTCGCTGTGGACGGCGGGCTCGGCTACGCCAAGATCACCGAGGCCGAGCGGGACTTCCTCGCGAAAAACAGCGTCGAGGCCGGCAACCAGCTGCACGACGCGATGCCCGGCATCGTCCCGCGCTCGACGTCGGACAAGGCCGGCGAGATCGTCCAGCCCTTCGTCGGCGGCATGGACAAGAGCCAGCTGAAGGGCGACGCGCTCAAGAACGCGAACAAGCAGCAGAAGGACGCGATCGCGAAGGCCGAGGAGACGCTCGGCCTGAAGCCCGGCGGACACGGTGAGTATCCGGACAATGGCTTCCTGGTGAAGGTCGACCCGAACTCCGCCAACTTCCGTTTCGACAAGAACGGAGATATCACGAGCTGGTTCGATCCTGTCTCCATCGTCCCCCCGAAGAGCCGCACCACGCGTCCTCTCTGACCCACGGATCTGCGCCGAGGGTGGTTCCATGACTCGTGCCCTACCGCACCAACGTCACCCTCGCGCGCGGCTTCGAGGGCGTCGTGCTCTTCGCGCCGCCCAGCACGTCGCAGCGGATGGAGGTCGAGCTCCGCGTCGCGCCATAATCCGCCGCTGAGACCGCCTGGATGCTCGACGGCCCGAGCGCCGAAGGCTACGAACGTGCGGTGAAGACCCTCCACGGATCCCTGCTCTCGCTCGGCCTCTTCGCCATGGTCGCGGTGGCCTGCGGCTCGAGCACCGATCGCAGCTTCACCGAGGACCCGAACGCGCTGCCCGACAGCGGCACCAACCCCGGCGTCATCAGCCCGCAGACCTGCGTCGACGGGAAGATCTGCGTCGGCCAGGACATCTACAAGTGCGCGCCCGACGGCACGCCCTCGAGCGAGAAGCTCGGCGACTGCTACGGCGCAGACACCGCCTGCATCGGCGGCACGTGCAAGTCGGGGTGCGAGGCGGTCGCCGCCAGCGCATCGAACATCGGCTGCGAGTTCTGGGCGGTCGACCTCGACAACGAGTACGACTTCACGAACGACGCCGCGGGCGCGCCCTGGGGCGTCGTCATCGCGAACCCCGGCAACCAGCCGGCTGACGTCATGATCGAGCAGAACGACGCCGCTCCCGGCGCGCCCACGCAGATCACGATGGCGAAGCGCGTGCTCGTCTCGAGCGGCAACGTCGAGACCGTGGTGATGCCCACGCGCGAGGTCGACGGCAGCCTGACCGGCAAGAACGAGGGCGCGGGCACCGTGCTCTCGTCGCGCGCGTTCCGCATCACGTCGAGCGCGCCGATCGTGGTCTACCAGCTGAACGCGCTCGCGCAGACGTTCTCCAACGACGGCTCGCTCCTCATCCCGCGCAACGGCCTGGGCAAGGTGCACCGCGTGCTGTCCTACCCGACCGGCAACTACATCCCGTTCCCCGGCCTGCCCATCAGCCGCGCGTACATCACCGTGGTCGGCGTCGAGCCGGGCACGACGGTGCAGGTACGCACCTCCACGCCGACCGTGGCTGGCGGCGGCGCGTTCCCCGCGCTCGCCAAGGGCGGCGACGTCACGGTCACGCTCGGACCGTTCGACGTCTTCAACCTCGAGTCCGACGGCGCCCCCGGCGACTTCTCTGGCTCCACGGTCGTCGCCGACAAGCCGGTGGTCGTGTTCACCGGCACCGAGCTCTCCGGCGCCCCGCTCGACAAATCGACCATCCCCACGCCCCCCGGCGGCGGCGACAGCTGCTGCCTCGATCACCTGGAGGAGCAGCTCTTTCCCGTCGAGTCGTACGGCAAGCGCTTCGCCATCCCGCACAGCGCCATCCGTTCCACCGGCGGCTACGTCGAGCCCGACGTCATCCGCATCATGGGCGTGGCCACCGCCGCCACCATCAAGACCAACCTCGCGCCGCCCAACGATCAGTTCACGCTCGCGCCCGGCGAGGTGCGGCAGACGTGGACGCAGAAGGACTTCGTCCTCGAGTCGACCGAGCCGGTGGCGGTCGCGCAGATCCTCGTCTCGCAGCAGCAGATCGAGGGGGCCTATACGGGTGACCCCTCGCTCACCATCTTCCCCGCCGTCGATCAGTTCCGCCGCAACTACCTCTTTGCGGTCCCGACGTCCTGGAACAAGAACTACATCGTGATCTCGATGCCCAAGGGCACGAACGTCACCATCGACGGCGCGGCCATCCCCGCCTCCTGCGTGTCGCGCACGATGGGCACCATCGGCGGCACCGAGTACGAGTCCCGCACCTGCAGCCTCCAGGCAGGCCCGCACAAGATGGACGGCGACAAGCCGTTCGGCATCGCCGCGTACGGCTACGGCAACGCGGGCTCCTACGCGTTCGTGGGCGGGGCGAACGTCACGAAGATCTACGAGCCCCCGGTCATCCGCTGAGCGCGGGCTTCGGCTACCATGCGGGGCGAGCATGAAGCCCCACGTCATCTGCCACATGTGCACGACCATCGACGGCAAGATCCTCACATCGCGCTGGGGGAGGCTCCCCGGACCGAAGTCGGCGGCGAAGCTGTACGAGACCACGGCCGCGAAGTTCGGTATCGACGCGTGGCTGGTCGGCACCGCCACGATGCGCGAGTTCGCGAAGCCGGACGTGAAGCTGAAGGCGGTGCGCACGCGCGTCCCGCACACCGATCACCTCGCCGATCCCAAGGCGAAGAGCTTCGCCATCGGCACCGACGGCAAGGGCGTGCTGCGCTTCACCACCGGTCAGGTCGACGGTGATCACATCGTGGTGCTGGTGACGAAGAAGGTCTCGAACGACTACCTCGCGCACCTGAAGGCCGCGGGCGTCTCCTTCCTCTTCTGCGGTGTGAAGGAGCTCGATCTGAAGCTCGCCCTCGACAAGATCCGGCGGACGCTCAAGCTGAAAGCGCTGATGCTCGAGGGCGGCGGCACCTTCAACGGCGCGATGCTCCAGGCCGGCCTGGTCGACGAGATCTCCCAGGTCATCGTCCCCGTCGTCGACGGCGGCGTCGGCATCCCCAGCATCTTCGACATCCCCGGCAAGGCGCCGAAGAAGGCCGCCGCGACGCTCGAGCTCAGGAAGCGCCGGAAGCTCGCCGGCGGCGCGACGTGGCTCCGCTACCGTGTCAAAGCGCAACGCTCGCCGCAGCGCTGAGCAACCCGAGTCGCGCGTGGGCCAGCCTGGGCCTAGACTGCAGTGATGCTTCACCGCGGTCTGCTCCTCGCCGGAGCGGGCGCCTTGTGCGCTGCCGTCTCGGCCTTCGCTTGCTCGTCCGACCCTTCGCCCGTCTCCGGGGGCGACGACGCCGGGCCCGACCCCGTCTGCGCGGGCAACCTCACCGCGTTCCGCTTCCCCAGCGGCAATGATGGCGCCGCGGATCCGTTCGGCGCCAAGGCCGCCGGTCAGGCGCGCGCCGGACGCATCAAGGACGCCGCGCAGATCGTCCAGCCCGACAACGCGCGCAACAAGGTGCGCGTCTCCGACTTCGTCCTCGCCAACGACAAGGTTGCAGTCTACATCGAAGCGGAGGGTGAGAGCGACGGCTACAACCCGCTGGGCGGCGACGTCCTGGCGCTCGAGCAGATCGGCGCCGACGGCAAGCCCACCGGGGTCTCGCAGTTCAACGAGACGCTCATCATGCTCTCGCGGCAGACCGTGAAGCCGGACAAGGTCTCGGTCTTGGCGGACGGCAGCGACGGCAAGGCGGCGATCGTGCGCGTCTCGGGGCAGCTCGCGAACGTCCCGTTCCTCGACACGTTCAAGCCGCTCATCCCCGACGAGTACGATTTCCCCGCGGCCATCGACTACGTGCTCGAGCCCGGCGCCTCGAAGGTCCTCGTCCGCCTCCAGCTCGTGAACACGCGCACGGATGCCGTCGACTTCGCGAACAAGCAGTACTTCGGATTCTTCCAGGGGAGCCGCAGCCAGGTCTTCACCGAGGCGACGGGCTTCGGCGAGCCGAGGGGCGAGACCCCGTGGGTGGCGTTCGACTCCACGAAGTCGGCGTTCCTCTACCGCGCGCTCGGCGGGACGATGCGCGCCGAGATCGGCGTGAGCGGGTTCCAGCTGTACAGCCTCAAGGGCCTCGCGCTCGACGCCTGCGCGACCAAGACCGTCGACTACGCAGAGATGCTGGTGGGCGGCCCCGGAATCGACGGCCTGCTCGAGGCGAAGCGCGCGGCGTACGGCGAACCGGCCTGGCGCGAGGTGAAGGGCGTCTTGAAGGAGACCGACGGCGTCGTGCTCCCCGGCGCGCTCGTACACGCCACCGCCGCCGACGGGCGCTACCTCTCGCGCACCACCACCGACGCCGCCGGCGCGTTCACGCTGCACCTGCCGCCCGGTGACGCGCAGCTAACGCCCACGTTGAAGGGCTGGGGCATCCCCGCAGCGACGCCCGCTCCGGAGGCCGCCACGACCGTGGATCTCGCGCTGCCGAAGCGCGCCACGATCGAGGTGAACGTGAAGGACGCGACCAGTGGCGAGCCGCTGCCCGCGCGCGTGCAGATCATCCCCACCACCGCGGTCGCCGCGGCGCCCGTCCCGTTCGGCGTGCGCGATCAGGAGGCCGCGGGACGCCTGTGGGTCGACTTCGCGATGAGCGGGCGCTCCGTGCTCCCGGTGCCGCCCGGCCAGCACCGCGTGGTGGTGACGCGCGGCTACGAGTACGAGCTCTACGACGCACCGGCCGCCGCGACGCTCGGCGCCACCACCACCATCGAGGCCTCGCTCGCGCGCAGCGTCGATTCACCCGGCGTGATGTGCGCCGACTTTCACATCCACTCGCACTTCTCCGCCGACTCCGACGACGAGCCGGAATTCAAGGTGCGCGGCGGCATCGCCGACGGCCTCGAGCTGCCGATCTCGAGCGAGCACGAATGGATCATCGATTTCCAGCCGATCATCCAGCGCCTCGGCCTCACGAAGTGGGCATACAGCTTCCCCTCGGAGGAGCTCACCACGTTCGCCTGGGGCCACTTCGGGGTCATCCCGATCTTCGTCAAGCCCGACGCCGTGAACAACGGCGCGGCGGCATGGATCGGCAAGAAGCCCGCGGGCTTCTTCAAGGACGTCAACGCGCTGGCCGAGAAGCCCGTGCTCATCGTGAATCACCCGTCGAGCGCGGGATTCCGGGGCTACCTCGCCGCCGCGTCGTACGACCGCGCGACCGGCAAGGGCGACCCCGAGCTGTGGAGCGAGGACTTCGCCGCGCTGGAGGTGTTCAACGAATCGGACTTCGAGGAAAACCGGACCCAATCGGTCGCCGACTGGTTCTCGCTCCTGAACTTCGGCAAGACCTACTGGACGACCGGCAGCTCCGACTCGCACCGCGAGCGCACCAGCCCCGTGGGCTATCCGCGCACCTGCCTGCGCTTCGGCCACGACGATCCGACGAAGCTCTCGGCGGAGACAGTCCGCGACACGCTGCGCGCCGGCGCGGCGGTGATCAGCGGCGGGCTCACCATGACCGTGGAGGGCCCGGGCGCGGTCGGTCCCGGCGGCACCGCCGCCGCGGGCCCGTACAAGGTCACGGTCGCGTGCCCGAGCTGGCTCAGCGCCTCGTCACTCGAGGTGATCGTCGACGGCAACACCAGCGAGACGCGTCCCCTCACCGCGGTCGCCGGTCCGGGGCCGGGCAAGCGCTACGAGGTCACGGTCGACGTGAGCGCCGCGCAGAGCAAGCCACGCCACTGGGTGGTCTTCCACGCCAAGGGCGCCGGCGCAGGCCCGAACGGCGACCTCGCGCCCCTGCATCCAGGACGGAAGCCGTTCGCGGTCTCGAACCCCATCTTCTTCGGGCCGTGACAGGTTCGCCCCGCGGCGAGTTTTGAGCTAGAAAGCCCGGGCCGTGCACCCGAACTTCGAGAAACTACGCGCGCTCTACGCGAGCCGTCCCGCCATCCTCGCCCCCATGGAGGACGTGACGGACAGCGTGTTCCGTCGCCTGTGCCGCACCGTGGGAGCGGATATCGGCATGACCGAGTTCGTCAACGTCGAGGGCCTCCTCCGCGGCTGCCGCAACGCGAAGCGCAAGATCAAGCTCGCCGAGGACGATCAGCTCACCGCCATCCAGATCTACGGCGCCGATCCCGAGCGCCTGGCCGAGGCCGCGCGCTTCGCCGAGACCGCGGAGCCGCTCTTCCTCGACATCAACTGCGGCTGCTGGGTCCCGAAGATCTGCGGGCGAGGGGCGGGTGCGGGCTGGCTCCGTGAGCCGGCGGCGATGGTGGCGATGGTGAAGCTCGTCGTCTCCAACGTCAGCCTCCCCGTCACCGTGAAGACGCGCATCGGGCTCGGCCCCGAGTCGCACATGCCGATCGTCGACCTCGCGCGGCGCCTCGAGGATGCGGGCGCGGCTGCGCTCACGCTCCACTGCCGCACCGCGCAGATGGGTCACTCCGGCGCGGCCGACTGGACGTGGGCCGCGAAGGCGCGCGAGGTGGTCGGCATCCCGGTGATCGTCAACGGTGACGTTCGTTCCGGAGAGGACGCCAAGCGCGCCCTCGAGACCACCGGCTGCGCGGGCGTGATGGTGGGCCGCCGCGCCATCGAGCACCCCTGGGTGTTCCGCGAGATCTACGGCCTCCTGCGCGACGGCGTGACCGTCGCCCCCCCTACCGACGAGGATCGGCTCGAGCTCTGTCGCGTGCACCTGCGCGCGAACGTCGAGGAGCGCGGCGAGCCGTACGGCGTGCGCGTCACGCGGCGCCACCTCAGCGGCTACCTCGCGGGGATGCGCGGCGCCGCCCAGCTCCGCCAGCAGCTGAACCACTGCGACTCGCTGGAGGGCTGCCTCGCCATCCTCGACACCGCCGTGATCCGCGCCGCCGCGTGAGTGCGCTCCGAGCTCGGGGGCTGCGGAGGGGAGCGGGCCTCCTCCGGGCGCGGTCCGCGGTCTCGCTGCGTGCGGGGGGTGACCCGTGCACCGCCGCCCCGCGCGAGGTCGGGCGACAGACAGCGGTGGCCACGAACCCCTTCTCACGGTCCACGCTCTCCTGCGGTGCGGCACCCCAGGCGGTGATCAGGGCTGCGCGGCGGCGACGCACGCGGTGAGCGCCGGCGTCTGCGTCCAGCCGCAGTTGCCGTCGCCCTGGCGCGCGCAGGTCGCCGTCTGGTAGCAGGCGTAGACGGGCCGGAACTCGCACGTGGTGATCACCGACTGATCCGCGCAGACCTGACCGCTGCAGCCGCTGGCCACGCAGGCCGGCTGGGGCGCGTTGGGGACGCACACTGGGGCGCCGCCGTTGATGCCCTTCATCTCGCAGTGCGTGGTCGGGGAACAGCGAACGTTCGCGCAGGTGCTGCCCTGGAAGAACAGCTGCGTGGTCTTGCCGAAGCGCGTGAGCGTGAGGATGCGGCTCAGCGGGTTGATCTCGGCGAAGTAGCTGCGCGTGGGCTTCGAGCCCGCGGAGTTGAGCTTGATCTTGAGCTTGCCGCCCGAGCCCGTGACCGACCACCTGCCGGCCTCGGGGAGCGTGCAGGGGAACACCACGCAGCGGACGGCAGGGTTGATGAGCGAGGCATCGACCATCGCCTCGTAGGTGCCGTTGGCCTTGAGCGACAGCTTCTGAAGCTCGACGAACTCGAGCGAATCCGCGCCCTTCCAATCGAACGTGCCGACGAACTGCGCCGCGCGCGACGTGAGCTCGTCCTGCGTGATGCTCGAGTCCTCGGACTCAGCGTCCTCGGTGGCGGTTTCGGCGGCGCAGCCCGCGATGGCGAAGCCGCTGACGGCGAGGGAAGCGAGGAGGACCTTAAGGGCGGAGAGCTTCATAGGCGCCCTCTCTAGCGCCATTTGGAGCACCCGCAACCGAAAAGTAATACAATCACTGACATGGGAACTTCCGTTGCGATCTCGGGTGGTTCCGCAGCGGTGCCGCAGGCGCCTGCGCGGACCATCCGTGCAAAGCTCCTGGTCGACGGCGCGCACTACGAGGAGCTG
>JAYTBL010000023.1:0-13185 GCA_043736975.1 Polyangiaceae bacterium | reverse complement strand
CCGGACACCTCAGGTCGGCGCGCCGAGCCCCAGCGCCTTCCGCCGCTCCGGAGACATCCACCGCGCGAGCTGGGGCAGCTTGCGTTCCTTGAATTCGCGATTCGGGACGTCGATCGCGTCGGCTACGTGGATCTTGTGTCGCACCGCCACCTTCTTCCCGGCATCGCCGGTGGCGAGCCCCTCGATGAACGAAGCGTAGCGGAGCGTCACCGGCCGCCGCGCGCGTCCCCCGGTCACGGTTGCAGCAGCCTCGCGCTGGAAGGCTCGGGCCATGTCGATGGCGGCTCGGAGCTGCGCCTTTCCCAGCTCGTTCTGCTTCTCGGGGAGCCCGTGGAGATCGTCGAGCCGACTCTTGAGCACATCGAGCGGGTGCATCACGCGAAAGGTCGCCTCGGGAACACGGAGCACGACGGCACGCGCCCGCACACTTTCGTCGGCACCGAAGACGCGATGCAGGACGTCGACGTTGAAGAGCGCGTCGTCGCCGACCAGCTTGACGGCTCGACCGACGAGCGCGGTGAGCGCTCCGCGGCGCTTCGGGAAGATTGCTGTGCCTCCGAGCGCGCGCGCCAGCACTCGCACGGCATCGACGCTTGCGGCGGACTCGGCGAGGAACTCGACGTCGCTGGAGACGTACGCGAACTGCGCAGGGAGCGTGACCTCGTAGAGGTCGACCCACACCTTCAGAGCCTGGCCGCCGATGAGCACGAGGGTCTCGCTCGCCTCGGCGACGAGCCGGCGGACGACCTCCTACGGAATGATGGCCTGTCGTCTGCCGACAGCCATCAGTCGCGGTCGTACTCGGCGAAGGCATCCTTCGGAAAGACGAGCTCCGCCTCGCGGACCCATGACTTCGGGAGGAACGCGAGCTCGTCGACGTCGGTATGCCCTCGCTTCACCCGGTCGTGCGTGCTCGCGCGCACGCAGGTGCGCGATCGCCGCGCTGCGAATCGTCGGCAAGCCGCCGCTCGCTTCGAGCGCTTGGCCGATGGAGGCCCCAGTGCTCGATCTGCTGAGCGAGGGATCGATGCATCAGCACCGCCTCGGTGGTGGCGATCTCGTAGAGGCCGTCCGAGATACGGATCGACCTTGCCATGATGGCATTGTGTGGCGCCTTACCACACGGCGCAATGTGATTCCGGAGAGCGAGCTCCAAACCCGGCAGGGCTGGGTCGCGGTCGGGCCCGCGATTGGGTACCGTTGCGGCGTGGCCACCACGCCCGAGGTCGCGATCGAGGGAGAGGTCGAGCGGATCACGTTCGAGAACCGCGAGACCGGCTTTCGCGTCGTGAAGGTGGTGGTCGAGGGGCGGCGCGGGTCGCTCGCCATGGTCGGGACGTTTCCGCAGGTCGCGGTCGGGTCGCGTGTGCGCGCGCGCGGGACGATCGAGGTGGACCGCAACCACGGCGAGCAGCTGCGGACCACCAGCGTCACCGAGCTCGTGCCCACCACGCTCGGCGGGATCGAGAAGTACCTCGGCTCGGGGCTCATCAAGGGGATCGGCGAGGTCACCGCGCAGCGCATCGTCGAGAAGTTCGGGCTCGACACGCTCAAGGTGCTCGACGACGAGCCGCATCGCCTCCGCGAGGTGAGCGGGCTCGGGCGCACGCGCGCCGATGCGCTGGTCGCCGCGTGGCAGGAGCAGCGATCCATCCGCGACGTCATGATCTTCCTCCAGGCGCACGGCGCCAGCCCCATGCTCGCGGCGCGCATCTTCAAGCGCTACGGGCCCAAGGCCGTCGCCATCATCTCGGGCAATCCCTACCGGCTCGCCATCGACGTCTGGGGCGTGGGCTTCCGCACCGCCGATCGCATCGCCGCCTCGATGGGGATCACCAAGGACTCGCAGGAGCGCCTCCAGGCGGCGCTCCTCCAGACGCTGCGCGACATCACCGAGCAGGGCAACTGCTACGCGATCGCCGAGGACCTCACGGCGCGCGCGGCGCGGCTCCTCGTCGACGACAGCGACCGTGAAGCGCCGAGCGTCGATCTCGTGACCCGCCTCGACGACGCGCTCGCCGCCACCGTGCGCGACGGCTACGTGATCGCCGAGCGCCGCGGCACTCTGGAGCGCGCGCAGCCCGACGAGCTCCAGGGCGCTGCCATCTACGACGAGAAGATGCACGAGGCCGAGCGCCGCCTCGCGCGCCGCCTCGGGCTCCTCGCGCAGACCGAGAAGGACGATCTGCGCGGCTTCGCCGAGGCGGTCGCGAAGTTCGAGAAAGAGTCGGGCACGGTGCTCGCCGAGGAGCAGCGGCTCGCCGTCGAGACCGCGGCGCGCTGCCCGCTCCTGGTGGTGACCGGCGGACCGGGCGTGGGCAAGACCACCATCGTGAAGGCCATCCTCAGCGTGTTCGACCGCGCGAAGATCGACACGCGCCTCGCCGCGCCCACCGGCCGCGCCGCCAAGCGCATGAGCGAGGCCACCGGCCGCGACGCCGCCACGCTGCACCGCCTCCTCGAGTTCGAGCCCAAGAAGAACGCGTTCAAGCGCGACGCCAAGAACCCGATCGACGCGGGCGCGATCATCGTCGACGAGAGCTCGATGGTCGACATCTGGATGGCCGACGCGCTCACTCAGGCCGTCGCCGACGGGTCGCGGCTGGTGCTGGTGGGCGACGTCGATCAGCTGCCGAGCGTGGGGCCGGGATCGTTCCTGCGCGACGCCATCGACTCCGGGGTCGTGCCCTGCGTGCGGCTCGTGAAGATCTTCCGGCAGGCCGAGCAGAGCCTCATCGTACAGAACGCCCACCGCATCAACGCCGGGGAGCTGCCCGTCATCCCCGAGGCGGGCGACACGAGCGCCGACTTCTTCATCATCGACAAGCGCGATCCCGACGAGGCCCGAAAGGTGATCCTCGAGCTGGTCATGAACCGCATTCCCAAGCGCTTCGGGCTCGACCCGCTGCGCGACATCCAGGTGCTCACGCCGATGCATCGCGGGCCCGCGGGCACGGTGGCGCTCAACGAGGAGCTCCAGGCGGCTCTCAACCCTCACGGGCTCTCGCTCACGCGCGGCAAGAACCTCTTTCGCGTCGGCGACAAGGTGATGCAGCTCCGCAACGACTACGAACGAAACGTGTGGAACGGCGACGTCGGCATCGTTGCGTCGGTCGACCCGGAAGAAGGCACCCTCGTCGTTCGTTTCGCCGACGGAGGAAGCTCGTCCGAGCCACGCGAGGTTCACTACGACGGCGGATCGCTCGACGAGCTGACGCTCGCCTACGCCTCCACGGTCCACAAATCGCAGGGCAGCGAGTATCCGGCGGTCGTCATTCCCCTGCTCACCGCTCATTTCGTGATGCTGAACAAGAACCTGCTCTACACCGCCGTGACCCGTGGAAAGCGGCTCGTCGTGCTCGTTGCCGACCCCTGGGCGATACGCAAGGCGCTGGAGTCCGGGGAGAGTGGAGGCCGCATGACCAAGCTCACCGAGCGCATCCGCGCCGTCCCTTGCGGTGACGGAGTGGCGGAGTAGACTCGGAGGTCCACAAGATGCTGAAGCGCCTGATCGTCGGCCTCGTCCTCGGTACCGTGATCGGCGCGGTCTTCGCGGCCATTCTCGTGCAGGGGCTCGGGATGGTGCTGTTCCCGAACGCCGTGTTCGCGTACCTCGCTGCCGCGGCGACGGGCGTGATCACCGGCCTGGTCGCGGGCAAGCCCATCTGGGCGTCGGACGGGAAGATCGAGGCGGGACTCAAGGCATTCTTCGGGATCCTGCTGGGGCTCGGCGGCATGTTCGCGCTGCGCACCTGGGGCAACATGCACGTCGACCTCAGCATGCTGAAGGCCGGCGAGGGCTTCCTGGGCGCGCTGCCGGCGGCCTCGCTGCCGATCATCGCCGGCGTGCTCTCGGCGTTCTACGAGATCGACAACTCGCCGAGCGACGCCGCGAAGAAGGATGACGACGCGAGCGGCGGCGCCGCCAGCGCGAAGAAGGGCGGGGGCAAGAAGGTCCGCGTCGAGTCGGAGGACGAGGCGGACGAGGACGAGGAGATCGAGGAGCCCGCGGCCAAGAAGAAGGGTCGTTAGCTGCCTCCGGCGCGCATCGCCTTCATGCTCGCCACCGTCGGTGGCATCGGGTTCACGGCGCGCTCCGTGATGACCGAGCCGCCGCCGCTGCCCATCTCGATCGCCATGGCCGCCGCGTACCTGGGGCTGCTCCTCGCGGGCGTGTTCGTCCTGCGCCTGCGGATGTTCGCCGATGCGCTGATCCACGGGCCCAGCGACGCCACCGGCGTCGCGCTCACGTTCGACGACGGACCCGATCCGGTGCACACGCGCGCCGTGCTCGACGTGCTCGACGCGCACCAGGCCAAGGCGACGTTCTTCGTGATCGGCCACAAGGCAGAGAAGCACCCCGCGCTGGTGAAGGAGATCCTGGAGCGCGGCCATGCGGTAGGGGTGCACGGCTTCGCGCACGATCGCCTGTTCTCGCTGCGCGGAAGCAAGCGGGTGCGGGACGACCTCGAGCGCGCCATCCGCGTGCTCGAGACGATCACCGACCAGACGCCCACGCTGTTCCGCCCGCCGATCGGGCACACCAACCCGACCATCGCGCGCATCGCGGACCAGCTCGATCTGACGATGATCGGGTGGTCGGTGCGCGCGCGCGATGGCCTGGCGAGTACCAAGCCCGCCGACGTGGTCTCGCGCATCGCGCGCGGCCTGGAGGACGGCGCGATCGTCCTGCTCCACGACGCCGCGGAGCGCGGCGATCGCGAGCCGGCGTGCGTGAAGGCGCTGCCCGAGATCCTGGAGAAGATCGCGGCGCAGAACCTGCGCGTGGTGCCGCTCGCCAGCTGGGTGTGAGCCCGGGAGCTCACGCGCCGGCGAGCCTGGCGGCGACCTCCGCCATCGAAGGCCGCGCGGCGGGCGATACCGCGAGCATCGACAGCACCAGCTCGCAGAGCGCGCGCGGGGCCTGGAGCGGGGCGGGCGAGGAATGCATGATGGCGCGGAGGAGGGCCGCGGGGGTCGGGGCGCGGAACGGGAGGGACCCCGCGAGCGACTCGTGGAGCGTCACCCCCAGCGACCACACGTCGGCCGCGGCCTCGCCGCACGCGCCGCCCAGCTGCTCGGGCGCCATGTACGCCGGCGTGCCCACCGCCTCGCCGGTGCGCGTGATGCGCGAGGAGGGGAGCGCGCCGGCCGCGGTAACAGTGGCCAGGCCCAGGTCGAGGACCTTCAGGCCACGCGGCGTGAGGAAGACGTTCGCGGGCTTGATGTCGCGATGTACGATGTGTGCGCTGTGCACGTAGGCCAGCGCGGTCGCGATGGAGTGGGCGACTGCGCGGGCTCGCTCCACGTCCATCGGGCCGGCCGCGAGCTCTGCGGCGAGGGAGTGGCCCTCGAGCAGCTCGAGGACCAGCGCCGGGCAGCCCGCCTCGACGTCCTCCAGCACCTGGACCACCCGCACCAGGCTCGGATGGACGAGCGCGGCTGCGACCTTGACCTCACGGACGAAGCGGCGCCGCGCCTCGCGGTCGAAGCCCTTCACCAGCTTGATGGCCACGCGCTCGCCGCTCGCGCGCTGCTTCGCGCTCCAGACCACGCCCATCGCGCCTTCCCCGAGCGGCGCCTCGAGCTCGTAGTCGCCTGCGAGGAGCGCTCCGGGCACGAGCTCGTAGGAGGCCGCGCGAACGGCGCGCGGCGTCTGCACACTGGCGGCCGCGGAGAGCACGAGATCGCTCGCGATGGCGTGACACGCCGGGCACCTCGCGACGTGCTCGCGCGCGCGCGCGGTAGCCGCGCCGTCGAGGCGGCCTGCCAGATAGTCGAGCAGTGCGTCGTCCTCCAGACAGCTCACGATGACTTCCGTTTCTACCTGGTTCGCGGTTCGCTTGCGCTATAGGTCGCGATCGTGACGCCTCTCGCGGAAAGGCTGTTCGGGCTGCTCGCCCTCGCGGTGCCGCCGCCGTCCCCGCGTGTGCTCGCCGACGTCGAGGCGCTCCTCGCCGAGCACTCGCGGGCCGGGTGGGTGGAGCACCTGGCGTTCGCGGCGCGCGCGGCGCTGCCCGAGGGGGCCAGCGCCGCGGACCTTCCGCGCGTGCTGCGGAGCCTGGAACGCGCCGACCTCGCGTTCGCGCTCGCGTGCGCCGCCGGTGATCGCGAGGCGCTCGCGACGCTCGAGCGCGAGCTCATCGAGTCGGTGCCGAAGGCGCTGGCGCGGCTGCGGCCGAGCCCGCAGCTCGTCGACGACGTGCGCCAGGCGCTCCGCGAGAAGCTTCTGGTCGCGGAGCGCGGCGCGCGCCCCAAGCTCCTGGACTATCAGGGGCGGGGGCCGCTTGCGGCCTGGGTGCGGGTGGTGGCGATGCGGATCGCCTACACGCATCTGCGAGATGGTCAGAAGGACGATCGGGCCGACGACGTCGCGGCGTTCGAGACTCTCGCCGACGCGGCAGACGCCCCGGACGTCGCGCACTTCAAGACGAAGTACGCCGCCGAGGTGCGCGGCGCGTTCGAGGAGGCCGTCGCCGCGCTCGAGCCCGAGGTGCGCTCGGTGCTGAGGGCCCATGCGGTGGAAGGGCTCTCCATCGATCAGATCGGCGCTGTCTACCAGGTGCATCGTGCCACCGCCGCACGCTGGGTCTCGCAGGCGCGCGGCGCGCTGCTCGACGCGCTGCGCGCCAGCCTCCGGAGACGCCTGGGCGTAGAGAGCGCCGCCTGCGACAGCATCGTAGCGCTCGTGCAGAGCCGTATCGACCTCAGCATGAGCCGCCTGTTCACTCGCGAAGACTGAAGCGCCAGCTTCAGGGCGAGGTCACGCACGCGATGGCGTCGTTTTGCACCGAGCAGACGCCGCAGGTCGTGTCGTTGCCGGAGGCGTCGAAATCGCAGCCGAAGAGATCGCCGTTCGGGCAGCCGGGCAGCGAGAAGAGGTAGGTGCCGGTGCCATCGGGCGCGACGCCCATCAGGAACGCCGCGCTGGAATCGGTCGTTCCGTCGGCACAGGTGACCGATCCCGAGGCCCAGAGGTAGGTCCCCTTGCCCTCGACGTACGCCCAGTTGATGGTCTGCGCCGAGCCGTCGTCGGCGAACGTATCCTCGAACGTGAACACCTCGACGTTGGTGATCGGCACCGTCACCGCGCCCGCCTTGGGCTGGGTCATCGGCCCGACCGACTTCGCTCCCGCGGGCGGCGTGCTGCCGGCCTTCGCCTTCAGCGACGACGTCTTCGGCTTCGTCTTCGGGCGCGCCACGGTTGACGCGCCGCCGTCGGCCGTTCCGCCGTCGGTCTTCGCCGGCGTGCTGGACGTGGTCGAAGAAGAACAGCCGGTCACGAGCACGAGGGCGGTGGCGGCAAGAACGACGAGATGATCGCGAGAAAGCATGGCGAGACTCCTGATTCCCCCGGGGGTTCGGCGGGGGGCGCGTCATTGACGCGAGGGCCGCGGGCAGGTCGCACAGAAAGTTTAAAATGCTATGTTGCGCGCCGATGTCGGCCGTTCCTGGAGCACCCGTACCGCCGGTGCTCGAGCGCGGCGACGTGGTGGGCGGCGCGTATCGCGTCGAGGCGCGCATCGGCGGCGGAGGCATGGGCGCGGTCTACCGCGCGCGCCGACTCACGGACGACCGCGCGGTGGCTCTCAAGGTGGTGCGCGAGCGGGCACCCGAGCTGGTGGCGCGCCTCGAGCGCGAGGCGCGCATCACCGGATCCATCGACCACCCGAACATGATCCGCGTGCACGACGTGCTGCGCGACGAGGACGGCTCGCCGATCGTGGTCATGGAGCTGCTGCACGGCGAGACGCTAGGCCAGCGGCTGGCGCGCGAGCGCATCTTGCCGGTGGGCGAGCTGGCTCGTATCGCGATCGGGATCATCGGGGCGCTGGAGGCGGCGCACGCGCGCTCGGTGGTGCATCGCGATCTCAAGCCCGACAACGTCTTCCTCACCTCGGTGGATGGTGAGCCGTTCGTGAAGGTGCTCGACTTCGGCATCGCCAAGGCCGTCGAGGGCACGGGGGTGATCGACGGTCTGGCGACGCTCGAGACGCGCACCGGACAGATCCTCGGCACGCCGCAGTACATGGCGCCCGAGCAAATCTTCGGCGAGAAGGACGTCGACCACCGCGCCGACATCTGGGCGCTCGGGGTGGTGCTCTACGAGGCGCTCGCTGGCAAGCGGCCCTTCGACGGAGACAACGTGGGGCAGGTGTTCAAGGCCATCGCGCTCGATCCTCCGGTGCCGCTCGCGAAGCGCCGCGGCGACTTGCCCCCAGCGTTGCTCGCGATCGTGGGCCAGATGCTCACCCATGCGCGCGACGAGCGATCGGCGCGGCTCGCCGAGGTGCGCGCCGCGCTCCTGCCGTTCGTCGACGACGCGAAGCTGGCGCCGCGCGACGCAGGAACGGCGGCGACCGTCGAGGTCGCGCTCGCGCTCGCGCTCCGCCCGCCCGCCGTGCCGCGGGCGGAGCTCGGGTCGGAGGATCGCGTCGCGCCGCGCTCGCCGCGGCCCTGGGTCCTCGGTGGATTGGCCCTGACCGCCGTGGTCGGCGGCATCGCATGGCTCGGGCGACCTCCCCCATCGGTCGCGAGCGCGCCCGCGCCGACCGCCATCATCGCCACCGCGCCCGCGACTGCGTCCGAGGTTTCTCCTGCGGAGCAGAAGCGGCAGCCGGTCGCCGCGCCTTTGCCGTCGACGCGGGACCTCGCGTCCTCGACGGTGACGCCGAACCGCACGAAGCCGACCGCGGCGCCGTCGCCGTCAATCGTGCCGCCGCGCGCCGAGGGTGCCGCCACTGCCGCACCGCGCGTCCCGCGCTCTGGGCCCCTCCGGCGAGACGAGTTCTGAGCGAATGAAGCGCTCGCTGTTCACCTCCCTCGTCTTCCTCGCCCTGCTCGGTGCGGCGGCGCCCGCAGCCGCCGATCCCGATCCCTACGGACAGCTCGTCGAGGAGGCGCTGAGAGAGTACGACGGCGGACGCTTCGAGGAGGCCCTCGCGCTTTTCGAGCAGGCGTTCGCGAAGCGCCCGTCGGCACGCGCGAAGCGCGGGATGGCCAAGGCGCTCTTCGAGCTCCGCTCTTACGTCCGCTGCGCGATGGCGATCGACGAGGCGCTCGCCGGGACCGTCGATCCGCTGCCCGAGACGCTCCAGGGCGAGCTGAGCGCGCTGCGCGATCGGGCGCTGCGCTTCGTGGGGCGCGTGGCGTTGGTGGTCGCTCCGGCGAACGCCGCCGTGCTGGTGGACGGTCGGCTCGCGTCGAGCGTCGCGCCCGATGGAACGGTGCTGCTCGACGTCGGCCCGCACGTCGTCGAGGTCAGCTCGCGCGGGTTTCAGCCGGCGCGTCGCAGCGTCGACGTGCGCAGCGGTCCCGTGATGCGGGTCGCGATCGAGCTGGAGCCTCTGCCCGCGGCAGCGCCCGCAGCGGGGGCTGCGACGACGCGTGTCGTGCCCGTGACGCTCCTCGTGACGGGCGGCGTGCTCGCCGTGGGCGGCGTGGTGGCCTCCTCGATCTGGTACTCCGATCGCAGCTCTGCGGTCGATCGCTGCGTGACCGCGGCCGAGCGCGGCGCGCGCTGCGAGAACGGCGACAGCGTCGCGTTCCAGCGCGACGCGAGCCTCACGACCATCGTGCTGTCCTCGGCCGCGGTGGTGGCTGCGGGAGCAGCACTCTATGTCACGCTGCGGGAGCGGCCGGCCGATCGAACGCGGATCGGCTGTGCGCCGGGGCCGGGCTCTCTCTCGTGCGTGCTCGCGAGGACGTGGTGAGCCGTCTCGCGTCTCTGCTCGCGGTCGGCGCGTTGGTCGCGGCGTGCACGGCGCCGCGGATCGTCGAAGACACCGCCGCCGCGTGCTCCAACCGGCTCGACGACGACGGCGACGGCCTCGTCGATTGCGCCGACCCCGCGTGCGCTCGCACCACCGCGTGCGAGCTCGACGCGGAAACCTGCAGAAACGGGCTCGACGACGACGGTGACGGGCGCACCGACTGCGAGCAGAAGAGCTGCATCGATGGCGGCCACTGCGCCATCGTGCCGTCGAGCTGCGACGTCGTCCATGGGACGGGCTGCGCGCGAGGGCTCGCGTGCGAGCCCGTCGATCCCGTTGCGGGAGAGCCTCGGGTGTGCGGACTGCCTGGCATTCTCGACGAGAGCTTCCGCTGCGCGAGCACCAAGGCCGATCCGTCGGGCGGGTGTCGCGCCGGGACCATCTGCTACAAGAACGGTCTGTGCGCGATCCCCTGCGAGCGGGAGCTCGATTGCCCGCGGAGCTCGACCTGCGTGCGCGACCCGATGAAGCCCTACGGGGTCTGCTCGATCTCGTGCGTGCCCGCGACCGGCTGCGCCGACGGCTACGCCTGCATCCCGTTCCAGCGCGTCGGTAGCTACTACTACCCGGGGAACGGCTGGATGCACACGTGCGCGGCGAACGACTTCGTCGATGGGTTCGCCGCGAAGACCGGCGCCAAGGTCGGTGCACCCTGCACCGATGCCGCGCTCACCACCACGCCCTCCGCGACCGTATGCGAAAAGGGGCTCCTCTGCGTGCCTGATACGAACCGCGCGATCTGCCGTGAGGTGTGCCTGGCGAACGCGGATGGCTCTGCGGGTACGACCTGCGCGAGCGGCCGCTGCGTCGCCATCGATCCGTTCGACACCCGTGCGCCCCGCGCCAGCGAGCCCTACCGCTTCGGGGTCTGCCTGTGACCCGTTGGCTTCGCTCCGCGGCGATCCTCCTCGGGCCCGCTCTCGCCGGGGCTGCGGTCGTGCTCGCCTGCACGTCGATCCCCGAGCCCGCATCGCGACCCCCGGACGCGGCGTCGGCTGACGGCGGGGACGAGGCCGGCGATGCCGCGCGCGACAGTGCGGTCACTGGCTGCCGCGGCGGCGGCTGGCGTTCGCTCCGCGGCTTTGGCGTCCTCATCACTGGCAACGCCGGCGGCACCCAGCTGCTCGCCGGCACGGGCGTGTTCACCGAGGGCGACGCGGGGCCCATCGTCTACCAGGTGATCGTGACAGGCCGCGGCGACCAGATCGCAGGCAAAACGCCCGTGGATCTGGCGAGCGCGGCGAACGCCAGCCTCGCCACCTGCCAGTACTGCGCCGTCGCGCAAGGCCAGTGCGTGCAGATCACGCAGGACGCGATCTCTTGCGAGTCGCAGTACCAGGCGGTGGCGGGCCGCGCGCGCACCGTCACCGCCGCCACCGAGGACGGCGGCACCTACTGGATCGACGTCGGCGACGTTGCGCTGGTCCGCGTTATCCGGCGCGAGGGCTTCGAAGC
The DNA here is from genome assembly GCA_043736975.1 of Polyangiaceae bacterium. Lineage (GTDB taxonomy): Bacteria > Myxococcota_A > Polyangia > Polyangiales > Polyangiaceae > Labilithrix. The sequence continues at coordinate 1,957 of JAYTBL010000023.1, read as the reverse complement.
CGCCGAGACCGATCCCACCGATTGCATCGCGCTCGATCGCCTCACGCTCCAGGGGCAGGTGGTACAGGTGGAGCGCCCCTGCCCCGCGGCCTACGACAACCTCTGCCAGATCGCCGACACCGCGAGCCAGCGTTAGGCTGCGGGGAGCGTCACCACGAAGCGGGCGCCTTGCGTGTAGCTTGCATCGATCGCGATGCGGCCGCCCGCGCCCTCGACGATGCCCCGGCACACCGCCAGGCCGAGGCCCGTGCCCGAGCCCACGTCCTTGGTGGTCACGAACGGGTCGAAGATGCGGTCGCGGAGCGCCTCGGGCACGCCCGGACCGTCGTCCTCCACCTCGATGCGCATCCGTTTGTCACCGTCGGGCGCGGCGCGCACGGTGAGCGTGCGCTTGCCGGGCTGCTCCCCCAGCGCTGCCGCGGCGTTCAGCACCAGGTTCAAGAGCACCTGGGTGAGGCGCTGCGGGGCGAGCATCACCTGGAGTGCTTCGGGGATCTCCATCTTCACGTCGATGCCCTTCCACTCCTTCTGGGGCCGCACCAGCGCCAGCACGTCGGCCACGACCTCCGCCACGTTCGCCAGCGCCAGGCGCCCCGACGGCGGACCGCTCTCTGGCCGCGCGTAGTCGAGGAGATCGCGCACCACGACGTTGATGCGCTCCGTCTCCTTGCGCATCCGCTTGAGGAAGTCGGCGCGGGTCTCCTCGGGGGTCTCCGCGTCCTCGATGAGATCGTGCATGCCCATGATGGCGGCGATGGGGTTGCCGATCTCGTGGGCCACGCCGGCCGCGAGGCGGCCCACGCTCGCCATGCGCTCGCTGCCGGCGAGCTGCTCGCGCGTCTCGCCCAGGCGCCGCGTGGTGGTGGTGAGCTCGTCGACCTTGGCGCGGAGCTTCTTCTCGTCGGCGATGAGACGCGAGGCCATGGAACGGACGCTCGCGCCGAGGTCGGCGATCTCGCGCGCGCCCGTGGTGGGGAGCTCCAGCGAGCGGGCGCCGTTCGCCACGCGGTCCGCGGCGCGCGCGAGCTGCTCGATCGGCTTCACGATGCCGCGCGTCAACAGGCTGTAGGCGAACACCAGGAGCGCCAGCGCGAAGACCCCCATGTAGAGCGCGATGCCGCGCACCACGTCGGCGCTGCGATCGGCGTTCTCGTCGGTGCGCACGCGCACCAGCACCGCGCGCTCGCCAGCGGGCAGCACCACGTCGAGCGCGCGGGCACCGGAGCGCGTGGCCACGCGCGTGGCCGCCTCTCCGTAGGGCCGCGCCGGCGCACGCAGCGCGGCCACCTCGGGCGCGGGACCGGCGCTCGCCTCGACCGCGCCGCCGCGCCCGTAGACCGCGATGGCCAGCGCTCCGCCCTCACCGACGTGCGAGTCCAGCCGCGAAGCGACGATCTGGGGATCGCTGGTCGCGAGGTCGCCGACGTGCGCCGCCACCGCGCGCCCCAGCGCCCGCGCTGACTCCTCGCGATAGCCGAGCGACGTCGCGCGCGTCACCTGCGCGATGGCGAAGAACAGCGGCACGTAGGCGACGAGGATGACGCCGCCCAGCGCCAGCAGGATCTGGACGCGCAGCCCGGGACCGACCCGCGATGCGATGGGGGGCTTGGGATCGACGTCAGCCGTCGGCACGCCCTCAGCCTATACCGAACGCGGTGCTCACCTGGTAAACCAGCACCGCGGCGGCGTAGGCGAGGACATAGGTGTAGGCGACCACGAACGCCGGCCACCGCCAGCTCGCGGTCTCCCGGCGGATCGCGGCCACGGTGCTCATGCACTGGCAAGCCAGCACGAAGAACGCGAGGAGCGCGAGGCCGCTCGCGGTCGTGTAGACGGGGGTGCCGTCGGCCTTCTTCGTGTCCCGCAGGCGTTCGGTGAGCGGCGCCGGGTTGTCGGTGGCGTTCTCGACGCCGAAGATGACGCCCATCGTACCCACCATGACCTCGCGCGCGCCGAA
>JAYTBL010000022.1:0-5804 GCA_043736975.1 Polyangiaceae bacterium | reverse complement strand
AACGGACGCGGGCACGGGAGCGTGATCGACCTGATCGGGGACGTCGCGCTCGCGGCGTCGCGCATTCCCGCCACGAGCGTCGGCTGGCTCGCGCACGTGGCGACCGCGGCGTCGTACGCGGCGGCGCCCCCGCCGCGCAGATCATGGCCCGCGAGCTGCGCGAGGATCCGCGGCGGAGCGTCCCCGCGCGACGGAGCGACCGCGCGCGGCGGGTCGAGGCCGGCGCAGTCGCCGTCGATGCGGAGACCACCCGCCTCGGCGCGCGGCGCCACGTCACGACCACACACCGGGCGGAGCACGAGCGTCGCCACGACGAGGCCCGCCAGCTGCTGGTACGCCGCCGACAGCGGCCGCTCCTTCGGCGTGAGCCCGAGCCGCGGATCCGCGGCGAGCACCGCTGCCACCGGATCGCCCGAGCCCGTCAGCACCAGGCGCGCCGCGTTCTCCGCCGCGGCGCCGTTCGTCACACCGCGCATCTGCGCGAAGAGCTGCTCCTCGCCGTACACGCCGCCCGGCGCCTCGCGGAACAGCCGGCCCCAGAAGCCGAGCGGATCGTTCGTGAGATGCGTGACGAGGTGCCCGCACCAGTAGAACAGCTTGAAGCGCCCCGGCACGTCGGCGCCGCGCACCGGTCCGAGCCGCGTGCCGAGGAGGCAGCTCGAGAACGCATCGGCCTCCGCCTCGCGCAGGTGCTCGGGACGGATGCGACCGAGGACGCGCAGCGCCTCGTAGGCGAAGGCATCTGCGCCGCCCTCGTGCATCCAGTCCGCGGCGTGCGTCTCGTGGTGGAACATCTGGCCGTTCCACAGGTGCGCCACCTCGTGCGCGACCACTCGGCCCACTTCCTCGCGCACGCGCTCGTCGTCCGCGCGCTGGTGCTCCGGATCGAGGCGCACCTCGAGCTGGATCAGGCCAGGCAACGTGCCGCCGTCCACCGCGTAGCCGCGGAACGAGGCGTCTTCGGCGCGGTAGCTCAGGAACACCATCGGTCGGAACGTCAGCGGTAGGCCGGTGCGGCTCGCGTAGAGGCGGAACACCGGCGGCAGGAGGGACTCGATCGGCGCGCGCAGCCATGCGGGCATCGCCCCGTCGACGACTCCCACGAAGCCTTCACCGACCACCGGCTCGGTGCGGCCAAAGTAGACGTACGTCCCCTCGGGCCCCGTCGTCCACGCGCGCGCCCCGGGAGCGACCGTGCCGGCCACCACCACGCGCTCGCCTTCGCGCGGGACGAACGTGAACGTGGTGCGCGGCGCGGTGTCGTCCTCCTTCTCGTCGTCGGACGCTCCGACGTCGAGCTGGCCCGTGTACACGAGCACGCTGCCGTCGGAGTACGGTACGAACACTTGGTAGTCCTTCTCCGGGTGATCGGCGTACGTCGCGATGTCGAGCGTGAACGTCGTGAAGGGATGGCCGTCCGCGGCGCGAACGACGTCCTCCTCGCCTTCGCGCACGATCGCGAGGCCCGGGGTGGTGACCCGCCACTTCGCGATCCGGTTCGGATAGCGACCGCGCAGGAAGTGCGCCCGGGGCAGCGCGCGCGGCAGCGTGACCACAACCTGCCACGCATCGCGCGCGCTCACGTGCTCGAGGAGGATGGCGACACCGCGAGGCGACGCCGACCGCGCCCCGGACGGCGACGCAGACGGAGCTCGCGGCAGCGCCGGCTGGCACGCGCCGAGGAGCGCCACGCCCAGCCCGAGGGTCGCGCGCCGGAGGCCTTGCCGCACGGGAGAATCATTCCACTTTCGCGGTCGTACTGCTCGAAATCATGCCGGTCCCGCGAGGATCCATCGCACCGGGGTCGACGCGCAGATCTGCCGTAAAAGCACGGCCGCAGCGCCAGGTACGAGAGCTGCAGCGGGCCTGGTGATGCGCCGTCTCCTCCTCGCTGTCGCCGCGCTCGCGATCGGCGCGTGCGGGAGCAGCACCAGCGCGACCGAGGACGCCGCGCCCGGCGGCGCCCCGGGCGCCACCACGCCGGCGCCTCCGCCCTTCGCGGGCACCGCGGGCGGCGGGCGCGTGCGCCAGATCGCGCTCGGGACCATCGCCGCCTGCGCGCTCCTCGAGGACGCGACCGTCGCCTGCTACGGCGGCGGCATCGTGGGTACGCTCGGTCGCGGCGACCGCCCCGAGACCGATCCCGTCCCGCGCGCCGTGCCGGGCCTAACGAAGGTCGCGAAGGTCTTCGGCGGCGGCTACACGATGTGCGCGCTCCTCGAGGACCGCACGGTCACCTGCTGGGGCGCCGATCAGAGCCAGAATCCCTACGGCGCGCGGCCCGGCGATCGTTTCACCGTCGAGGGTCTGGGCGGCGTCGTCGATCTCACGGTCGCGACGTCGCACACCTGCGCGCTCGTCGACGGCGGCGAGCTCGAGTGTTTCGGCTCCAACTACTTCGGGGAGCTCGGAGACGGCACCACCACCAACGCCAAGAAGCCCGTCAAGGTGGCGAAGGTCCACGGCGCGAAGGCGATCGCGACGGGCGCCGAGGTGACGTGCGCGATCGTCGCCGACGGCAGCGTCGTGTGCTGGGGTCTCAACGATCAGGGACAGCTCGGCCAGGGCGACAGCGACAAGCTCGTTCATGCCGATCCCTTGACCGTGCCCGGCCTCGACGCTCCGGCGAAGAGCATCGCCGCCTCCTCGATCTCGGGCGCCGTCTGCGCCGCGCTCGAGAATGGCACGACGAAGTGCTGGGGAGAGAAGCTCGCCGGCCCCGCGGCCGGCGGCGCGAAGGTCGCGGTCGGCTGGAACCACGCCTGCGCGCTCGACGGTGCAGGCTCGGTCGCCTGCTGGGGCGGCAACGCCAAGGGTCAGCTCGGCCGCGCCGCGAAGGCCTCGGTGGGGGGACCGGACCCGATCCCCGGGATCACCGGCGCGATCGGCCTCGCTTCGGGCGGCGATTCGTCGTGCGCGGTCTTCGGCGACGGCTCCTTTGCGTGCTGGGGCGAGGATTCCCGGGGCCAGCTGGGCGATGGAACAGCGGGCGGGACAAAAGCAAGTCCGACCCGTGTCCAACGGCTCTACTGAATAGACGCACCCCTTGGGTCATGCTCCTTTCCCATGAGCACCACCATCAAGCACACGACTGGCGATCGCGTTCACGTCCTCTGCCGCCCGACCGACACCGAGTGGCTCCCCGGCCGCGTCCTCGACGCGCACGTGCTGTTTGGCCGCCCGCGCTACGTGGTCAAGCTCGACGATGATCGGCGCCTGGTCGCCTCCGCGTTCCAGATCCGCACCCGCCCGCCGGTCGCCTGGGCCGACGCGGCGATGTCCGAGGTCCTCGACATCGCTTCCTAGCCCAGCGCGTTCGTGCTCCCCTCGTGGGCATGGCGTTCATCACGTGTCCCGACTGCGGCACCCAGGCCTCCGATCAGGCGTTCTCGTGTCCGCGCTGCGCGCGGCCGCTCCGCGCGATGGCGCCCAAGAAGGGGATGAGCGTCGCGCTCATCATCGTCATCGTGATCGCGGTCCTGGTCGTGCCCATCGTGGGCATCCTGGCCACGCTGTCGATCTATGGCACGCGCAAGTACATCGCCAACGCCAAGACCGCGGAGGCGAAGAACACGCTCGGCCACCTCGCGAAGCAGGCGGTGCAGGCGTACGAGGAAGACTCTCTCTCGCCGGATCCGACCAAGAAGCGCCATCTCTGCGTGTCGGCCAGCGCGCCCGTGCCCGCCGATCGGCTCGCGGTCAGCGGAAAGAAATACATGTCGACGAACGCGGACTGGCAGACCGACGCCGCCGCGAATGCCGGCTTCGCCTGCCTGAAGTTCGAGATGAGCTCGCCGCAGTATTTCCAGTACGAGTACACCGCCACGGCGTCGACCTTCACGGTGCGCGCGCATGGCGACCTCAACGGTGACGGCAAGTTCTCGACGTTCGAGCTGAAGGGCCAGATCGTCGACGACCACGTGGTGATCGCACCCGCGATCCGCGAAATCGATCCCGAGGAGTGAGCGCGTGAAGCGCGTCGACTCGCTGCTCGCCCGCTTCACGTTCGGCGGGCGCCTGCCGGGCGGCGTCGGGATCATCCTGGCAGTCACGCTCGGGTGCTCGCTCGTGGCCGCGTTCGGCAGCCGCAGGTGGGTCGAGCTCTTCAGGATGGGCGCGCTCGTCCCCGAGCGCGTGCTACGCGGTGAGGTTTGGCGCCTCGTCACGTGGTCGGTGCTGGAGACGAGCCCGATCGGCCTCCTCTTCACGTGCCTCTTCCTCTACTGGTTCGGCGGGGACCTGGCGCGGGACTGGGGCTCGCGGCGGTTCTTCCTCGTTTACCTCGGCGTGGCGCTGACCGCGTCGGTGGTCACGAGCCTCGCGTCGCTCGCCGACGCGAGCGTGCGCGGGCAGACCTACCTCGGCAGCCTCGCGCTCGGCGAGGCGCTGGTCGTGGCGTGGGGTCTCTGGTTTCCCACGCGGGTCATCCGGATCTATTTCGTGATCCCGATCAAGGGGGTCGTCCTCGCGTGGGGAACCGTCGCGCTGACCGTGGCCTACGCGATCTACTACGGCTGGGAGCACCTGCTGCCGAATCTGATCGCGGAGGGATCGATGCTCGGCTGGCTCTATCGCGCGCCGCTCGTGGCGCGGTGGCGCGTGGGGCAGCGCGCGCGGCAGAAGGCCGAGCAGCGCACCGCGACGGTGCGCGTCCTGCACCAGCTCGAGGATCACGACGACGATCTGCCGCCGCTCACGCCCGAGATGGAGAGCAAGCTCGGTCAGATCTTCGCGGACGCCGCGAACAACCATCGCAAGAAGCGCGACGACTGATCTAGCGCCGGGGCGCGCGAGGCGGCGGCGGGATCGACTCGATCAGCTCCGCGGTCTCCGACACGTCGACGATGCTCCGGCGGCTCGCCTTCCGTGGCGAGAGCGAGGCGCGCCCTTCTCGGATCTCCGGGAGCGGCGGTGGCCCTGCGGCAGGCCGCCGGGTCGTGATCTTGGTGGGCGCCGGCGCCGGCGCGCCGAGCTGCGCGAGGAGCGCGCGGAGCGAGGACAGCTCGGCTTCGAGCCGCAGCACGCGTCCCTCGAGCGCGTCGATCTGCTCGCGCATCGCGGTCGCGTCGGCCATGACCTTGATCAGCGGCGGACTTCCCTCGCCGGTGCGGCGCGCGCGAACGTCGGACATCCGGAACCTCCGCCTCCGAGCTTCGCACGTGGGCCCGCCCAGGGCTGAAGCTTCTCGCTCACTTCGGAGGAATGGGCGCTATTTCCCCGAGGTTGAGGCCGCCCGGGAACATGTACGTCGTGTAGTCGCCGTACCCCAGCACCTAGATTCCCACGGGCTTGTCGGCCTTCAGGACGTGCGTTCCGTCACCGGCATTGACCAGCTCGAGGCGGCCGATGAGGAAATCCGTCCCGGCGATCGGGGTGAGCTTCGAGGTCACGTCGGTGGAGTCGAGATCGACCTTCGTGCCCGCTGGCGCGATGACGTCGACGAAGTTCGTCTTGTAGTCGTTGGGCGCGCGAGGAAGACGTACTTCAGGCGGTACTGCGCGACCGTCACCGCGAAGCTCTGCGAGGGATCGCCCTGGAGCACGGTGAAGCTGCTTCCGTTGAAGCTCGGGTCCGCCTTCGACGCGCCGATCATGAGCATCGCGACCCCGAGCTCGTGCGTGCCCTTGACCTCGAAGTCGAGGTTCGTGAGCTCGCCGCAGTCCACCACGTCACCGGCGTCGAGCGACGACGGACAGCCCGGAGGCGCCGAGGGCTTGTAGGTGAGCGTCGTGCCGTCGACGTTCCCGCAGAGGCGCACCGCATGTGCGACGCGGTTCTTCTTGGGGCCGGTGGGCGTGGTCACC
>JAYTBL010000021.1:0-2256 GCA_043736975.1 Polyangiaceae bacterium | reverse complement strand
GGATCGGAACGCACTCGATCGTGGCGCTGCCCAGCACCGGGAAGCTCGACGACGCGCTGCCGGTGCCGGTGGTCGAGGCTGGCGATCTCTCGCCGCATCGCGCTGCCCCCGTGCGGCTGAAGGAGGCTGCGGCGCCGAGCAAGGGCCCGTCGCCGTCGCGGATCACGCTGCTGCCGGAGTCCGTCGATCTCGCGCGTCGTCGCTCGGTGGTGCCGATGGTGCCGGCGACGGCCGCGCCAGGCGTGCGCGTCGAAGGCGAGGACTTCGAGGTCATTCTCGAAAAGCCCGGGCAGCGAGCGGGCGTTCGCCTCTCCGCGGCCGATCTCGAGCACGGCGTGCTCATCGGTCGCTCCGAGAAGTGCGTCGACGAGAGCTTGGTCGCGCTGCTCGGTGGAACGATCTCGCGCGTGCACGTGCTCCTGATCCGCGAGAAGGGGTGCTGCCACCTCTACGACGTGGCGTCGCTCGTCGGAACGTTCACGCACGGATCACGGGTGCGCTGCCTGCCACTCGCCGACGAGGGAACGAGCGCACAGCTCGCAGGTCATGGCGGCGTCACCCTCCACTGGCGAGCTGTCTAGACAGGGGGGCTCCGCCGGGGCTCCGCCCCGCGCTTCGTGAGCCGCCCCGGGTTGCGACCTGGCGGGCGCGACTCGCCCAAGAACAAGTCGGGGCGGCGCGTCCGGTCGCGGGGCGCGTGCGTACATGTCGTACCACGCGAAACATCGAAGAAGAGCGGGCAACGCGCGACACGCGCGTGCGGATCGCTCGAAATGTTTTTTTGAAGCAATCCACGATCCCCGGGAATTACAGGGTGATCCATGGTGCAACCGCCCACTCCCAGCGTGCGTAGGTGCAATGCAAGGAGGGCTCATGAAAGCCAATGCGAAGAGCAGGGCTCGCAGCCTGATTACTGTTGGATTCGTTCTCGGGACCATCACCGCCGCCGCCGTTTCGGTGGCCGCGTGCACCACGGAAGCGGAGAAGAAAGACGAAGGAAACGAGGGTATCGGCCTCACGCAGATCACGCCGGTGTCCCAGGTACCGGAGGCCGCGATGCCGCTCGACGCCACGCCGTCGCCGGACGGCACCCAGATCTACTTCATCGCCTTCTCGTCCCGCGCGGACGCGGACAACCTGAAGGTGGAGCGCGTGCCGGCCATCTACAAGGTCGCCGCGACCGGGGGCGCGCCGCAGAAGTTGTTCGAGGGCGATCCCCTCCAGTCGCCCTTCGGCATCACGATCTCGGATGATGGACAGACGCTGTTCATCGCCGACTCGAGCGCCGACGGCGACGTGCAGTCGGAGCGCAGCGACGGTCGCGTGTTCTCGATGCCGGCAGCTGGCGGCGCTCCCGCCGCGCTCGCCGGCACCGAGGGCATCACGCCCGCCGGTGTCGAGGCCCTCGGTCCGTCGCTCTACATCACCGGTCGCAAGGACGGGATGGCGGGCCTCTTCAAGACCGGCACGTCGGGCGGCGGCGTCTCGCCGGTCGCCGTCGGCGGTCCCTTCTCGGACCCCGGTGGTGTCGCGGTGGCGCGCAATGGCGTCGCCTACGTCATCGACACGGGAAGCGCCATCGGCAGCCAGGCGCTCGGCTCGGTCATCAAGGTCATGCCCGACGGCAAGACCGAAGTGATCCTCGAGGGACTCTCGGTCGGTCATCCCGCCGGTATCGCCCTCGTGAACGACGACAGCGCGATCCTGGTGAGCGCGCTCGACCCGGCGCAGGGCACCGACCGCGTGTACCGCATCGAGCTCGGCGCTCGTTCGGTGAAGCAGCTCAGCGCGACCATCGGTGACTTCTACGAGTCCGCCGGTCTGCACCGAGCACGCAACACCGAGGTGTTCGCCTGGGCCGACAGCCGCGCCAACGGCACCGGCACCGTCTACGTCCTGAAGCCCTGAACCAGGCTGCTTCACCACCCGGCGCGTCGAAGTCGCGCCTTCTTCCAAGAAAAAGTTTTCGGAGATTCATTCATCATGAAGGCACGTCATTTTCTCGCCGGCTCTCTCTCTGCTCTCGCCATGACCGCGATGGTCGGTCTCGCCAGCGCCTCCAGCCACCGTGAAGCGCCGGCCATCGGGTTCGACCCCGCCGCCGACAACACCGACGTCTGGGCCTGGGTCAACGACGGCGCGCACGACAAGCTGTACCTCGTCGCCTCGTACAACCCGCTCGAGGAGCCCTCCGGCGGTCCGAACTACAACGAGTTCTCCGACGACGTCCTCTACGAGTTCCACGTCACCCGCGGC
>JAYTBL010000020.1:0-13204 GCA_043736975.1 Polyangiaceae bacterium | reverse complement strand
TCATCGAGTGGCGCGCGGGCTGGACGGTCGGGCCGCGCTATCTCGTCGCGTGCGCGCCGTTCTTCGCGTTCGGCGCGGCCTGCGGCATGGATCGCCTTGCCCAGAACGGGCGCATCCGGCGCGCGGTGGTGCGCGGCCTGGGCGGCGGCCTGGCGCTCGCGAGCGTGCTCACCATCGGCACGGTGGGCCTCATCTTCGACACGCTCCCCGAGAACATCGCCCGCCCCTTCGCGCAGTTCTCGATCCCGCTGATGTGGACCGGCTTCGTCCCGCACCACGTCGCGGAGTGGTTCGGCTGGCAGAGCACGACTTTCTGGTACCTGATGTGCGGCGCGATGCTGCTGGCGCCGGTGGTCGCGAGCCTCTGGCCGGTGGGGCGCGACGGCGTTCGCTTGTACAGTACACGCGTTGGCGTCTTCATCGTCGCCCTCGCGGTGGGCCTCGTGCCGGCCTTCTATCCGGAGCCGGCCGACGGCAGCGCGCTCTTCGTCCTCTACCCGAGCACGCGCGGCTTCCTGCCCGGCTGGGAGCCGCTGGGGCGCGATCGCATCACGCTGCTGCGCGAGGAGGCCGAGCGCTACGGCCCGCGCCGCCCCTGCCTCTGGTACCAGATCGGCGATCTCGACCGCGTGATCGGCCAGGACGCCCAGGCGATCCGCGACGCGGAGCACGCGAAGGTCCCGCGCCCCGACAACTGCCCGCGGAAGTGGTGAGCGCGCCGCCTCCGAGTGACCCCGGCCGCGAAGGTAGTACGCTCTGCCAATGGTCGATCGCGTCAACCTCGCCGATCCTGATGTCGAGCCTAGCGATGCGCAGCTCGCTGGGCTCTCGGCCCGCGCCTTCGCGGGCGTGGGCCGCGCGCACGAGCTGGCGCTCGAGAGGATCCGCTCCGAGATCGCAGCGGCGCGGCAGACCGTGCTGCGCGAGCTCGCGGAGCGACGGTCGAGCTCCCGAGCGGCGAAGTGAAGCCGGCTCTCCTGGTGATTGCCGGCCCCAACGGCGCGGGCAAGACCACGGTGACCTCGCGTCTGCGCGAGGAGCACGCGTCGCCGGCCGCGTGATGGAGGTCTACGACAACTCGGTGGACGGCGTGGAGGCGACTCTCTGCGCGAGGACGGAGGATGGGCTCCTCCGCAAGATCTACGCGGCGATGCCCCCCTGGGTGGCCGAGGCCACAAGCTCGCTCGAGCGACACCCCGGCTTCGTCGATATGCGCGGAGCCTGAGCGTCGCAGAAGTGGTAACGTCGGCGCCCTCGTGATGAGGCCCGCGCCCGAGCGTCCGCTCCAGCCGACGTGGCTCCGCCTGATCGGGATCAGCGGGCTGGCGCTGCTCCTCACTGCCTACGCGTGGTGGCCGATGCTCGCGGCCTACCCCAAGACCCCCGAGGAGGACGGGCGGCACTTCTTCTTCCAGTTCGAGACGGTCAAGGCGGCGATCCGCACCTACCGCGAGCTCCCCCTGTGGAACCCGTTCGACTGCCACGGCATCCCGCTCTGGAACCATCCCGAGTCGATGGCGGGCGCGCCGCTCCTGCTGCTCACCACCGGGCTCAACACCACCGCCACCACCATCCTCTGGTACGGGCTGCACGTCGCGGTGGGCTTCGTGGCGATGTGGCTGCTCGCGCGTGACGACCTCAAGCTCTCGCGCATGGCGGCGTTCGTGGCCTCCGGGATGTGGGCGTTCGGCGTCGCGCACACCAGCCAGTATGGCGGCGAGCACGCGAGCCTCGCGGGGTTCCTCTACGCGCCGCTCCTGCTGTTCCTTTGGCGCAAGAGCGAGACCAGCTGGGACGCGCGCGTGGCGCTCGGCATCGTGGTGGCGCTGCTGGTCTACGAGGGCGCGACCTACCCGCTGCCCTACACGCTGCTGGTGCTGGGCCTCGAGACGCTCACGCGCCTCTGGCAGTGGCGGCGCATCCGCAACATCGTGACCGCGGGCCTGATGGTGGGATTCGTGAGCGTGATGCTCTCCGCGGCGCGGCTCCTGCCGCTGATGGACGAGCTCGCGGCGCACAAGCGGCCAATGGAGCCGGACTTCGACCACCTCTGGCACGTCCGCTCGCTGCTCGACATGTACGTGCTGCGCACGCCGAACTGGCGCGCGCGCTTCGTCGATCAGCAGTACGTGTTCGGCGAGTACATCTCGTACATCGGCTGGCTCGGGCTGGCGCTGGTGGTGCTGGGCGTGGCGGCTTCGGCGGCGGAGCACCTCTGGCTGCTGGTGCTCTCGGCGCTGATCTTCGTGTTCATGCTCGGCCACTTCGCGAGCTGGGCGCCGTACACGTACCTCCAGGCGCACGTGCTGCCCTTCAGGTCGATGCGTGTACCTTCCAGGTATCGCCTCCTCCTGCTGGTGAACCTCTGCCTCTACATGGGGCTCGCCGTCGATCGCGTGCCGGAGCTGTTCAGGAAATCGTTCGGTATGCCGAGCCTGGCGCGCGCCGCGCGGGTGGCGCTGGTGGGCTGCGCGCTGATCGCGACCGGCGACACCGTGGGACTGGGCCAGGAGATCCTCGCCTACCGCTTCAACGGGCCGCCCGAGGTGAAGGTCGCGCGCGCCGCGCGCTTCCACTACGCGGGCCCCGGCCTGACGCCTGACTTCATCGACCAGCCGCGCCAGAACGAAGCGTGGCTCGGCTGCCGCCATTCGACGTGGGCGTTCGCCTACGAGGCGCCGGTGTGGATCGGCGACGTTCCCCAGGCGCGCGCGAAGGACGACGGCGCGGTGGTCGAGACCAGCAGCCGCACCCACAACACGTTCACCTTCGACGCCGAGGTGAAGCGCCCCTCGCGCGTGCTCCTGAACAGCGCCTGGGACCGCGGCTGGACGGTCGACGTCGGCGAGGTGGTGCAGAACGAGAACAAGCTCCTCGCCATCGATCTCCCGGTCGGCCACCACCACGTCCACGCGCAGTACTGGCCGCGCTACCTCACGCTGGGGATGTGGATGACGGCCCTCGGCTGGGTAGGGACGATCGCGTTCTTCCTGCGGCGCCGGCTGGTGGCGCGCTTTGGGCGCGGCGATCAGCGAACGACGTAGGCGCTGTAGCGCCAGACGCCGACCGCGCGCGTGGCGACGAGGTCGCTACGTTCGACGATGGCGCGATCGAGCGGCATCCCGGCCTGGAGGCGATCGACGATCACGAGGTCTCCCGACTTCACGTGGGTCCGGAAGTAGCGGGCATCTGGCTCGATGCGCGAGGGCAGCGAGAAGATCCAGCTGGAGGCCACGAGCGGCCGCTGCTTCGCGATGATGTAGCCGATCGGGAGATCGTAGACGAAGAGCGCTCGCTCGCCGTGGCCGTAGGTCGCGATGTCGGCGGTCATCTGACGCAGGAAGTCGCGCTTCGAAGGCGTCGTGTAGATGCCCCGGTAGGGGCCTTCGGTCACCTTCGCGGTGAGCTCGAGCCGCGGGCCGTCGCGGTAGATGCCGTCGTCGGCCTGGAGATAGGAGGCGAGCATCCAGAGGGCGATCGCCGGCGAGAGCGCGAGATAGGGACGCAGGCCCGGCCAGCCGCCGCTCTTCAACGTGTCGTCGATGAAGAGCGCCAGCACCAGCGGTGTGAGCATCGCCGCCGGGTAGAGCCCGACGCCTACCGCGGTGACGCCGTTGCCGCTGCTCAACCCCGCGACGACGCCCGCTACTCCGGACGGCATCGCGACCGCGAAGAAGAGAACGCGCGCGGCGCGGCGATCACGCAGTCCCAGGGTGAGGATCGGCCCCAGCATCGCGAGGCACGTCACGTAGCCGAGGCTCCCGTGGACGCCGACCAGCGCCCCGCCGCGGGCGAGCAGCGGGAGCAGGCAGAGGCCGAGCGAGGTGAGAAGCGGGTAGCGCCGCGCCGCCGTCATCGAGAGCGCGGTCACGAAGGCCGCGAACGGCAGCTGCGGGTGCTGGGCGAGGAAGACGGTCGACTTCGCCGACAGCGAGGCAAGCGTGAACCCCGCGGTCGCGGCGGTGCCACCGGAGTAGGCCATCATCTCTCGGAGGTGCGCGGGGCCGGCGGCGATGAAGAGGGGCGCGACCAGGACGCAGAACGCGATGCCGCCGGCCGCGTAGAGGAGCGTGGCGCGGAGCCGCTCGCCGCGAGCGAGGAGCAGGATGGCGCCCGCCGTCGCGAGGACCGCGAGCACGAGCGAGGCATACGCGAAGCACGCACCCGCGTGCGCGAAGCCTGCCCAGAACATCGAGGAGCGCAGGACGCTCCCGCGCTCCGGGACGACCAGCATGCGCCGCGCCGCGACGAAGAGGCCGACCGCGAGCAGGCCGGTGGAGAGTGTGTTGTAGCTGAGGCCGGGCAGCCCGTACGGGAGGAAGCAGATACACGCGGTGCCCACGAGCAGCGAAGCCGGCGCTGACAGGCGAGTCCGCGCCAGCGCGAACGCCGACCACCCGACGAACCCGAAGAACACGACGTAGAGCACGCGCACGAACAGGAAGAGGCCCGTGGTCCCGGCGACCGCCATGTAGACGCGGACGAACGGGTAGATGAGTAGCCCCGCCGTCTGCGCGACGTTCAACTCGTCGACGAAGGGCCGATCACCGAGCGCGAAGCGAACGGGAAGCGCGAGGTAGAAGGCCTCGTCGCTGAAGTCTAGGCCGTACCTCATCCGCGACAGCACGACGAGAACGGTGACGGCGGCGACGGCGACGGCGAGGAGGCCAGCCGGCGTGCGGAAGGCGTCGCGGGTCGGGGCCATCAGCGCCACATCTACCGCAGGGGGACGTCTTCGAGTAGTGGATAGGGCAAGAGGCCCGAAGGATGATCCCGTTTCTCTCGCTCAAGGACCAGACCGCAGCGCTCAAGCCCGAGGTCCTCGCGGCCCTCGAGAAGGTGATCGACAGCCAGGGGTTCGCGAACGGCCCCGCCGTCGAGGCGTTCGAGAAGCAGCTCGCCACCTTCCTGGGGGTGAAGGAGGTCGTCTGCGTGAACAGCGGGACGACCTCGCTCCACGCCGCCCTCATCGCGACCGGCGTGAAGCCCGGCGACGACGTGCTGACCGTCTCGCACACCTGGATCTCGACGTGCTGGGCCATCAGCTACGCCGGCGCGCAGCCGGTGTTCTGCGACATCGATCCGGCGACGTGCGGGCTCGACCCGGCCGAGCTCGCGAAGAAGCTCACGCCCAACACCAAGGCCATCCTGCCCGTGCATCTCTACGGCCAGCCGGTCGACATGGACCCGATCCTCGCGTTCGCGAAGGAGAAGGGCCTGCCCGTGATCGAGGACTGCGCGCAGTCGATCGGTGCAAAATACAAGGGCAAGGCGACCGGCTCGCTCGGCACCGTGAACGCCACCAGCTTCTACCCAGGCAAGAACCTCGGCGCCTACGGCGAGGGCGGCGCGGCGATGACCAACGACAGCGACCTGGCCGCGCGGATGCGGCGCCTCCGCGATCACGCGCAGCAGGGCCGGCACAACCACGTGGAGCTCGGCTTCAACTGGCGCATGGACGGCTTCCAGGGCGCGGTGCTGTCGATCAAGCTCGCGCACCTCGAGGCGTGGAACGCGCGCCGCCGCGCCATCGCCGACCGCTACCTCCAGGCCTTCGAGGGCCTGAAGGGCGTGCGCACGCTGCCCAAGCACGCGTGGTCGGAGGCGATCTGGCACATCTTCCCGATCTTCCACGACCGCCGCGACGACTTCCGCGCGGCGCTCGAGAAGCGTGGCGTGCAGAGCGGCGTCCACTACCCGACGCCCGTCCACCTCCAGCCGGCGTACGCGCACCTCGGCGTGGCGAAGGGCTCGCTCCCGCACTCGGAGCGCGCCGCCGCCACCGAGATCTCGCTCCCGATGTTCCCGGAGCTGACCGACGCGCAGGCCGACGAGGTCACCGCGGCAGTGAAGGCCGTGGCGCAGGAGCTCGGGTAGAGAAAAGAGTGAGCTGGGGACCGGCGATTGACGTGAGCGAGCATGCGCGGGGCAGTGGGGGCCTCGTCGCGAATGGTGCAGATCCTTCACGGTCGGCCGAGGACGCCTCGAGACGATGAAGGATCTTCACGTTCTGGGACGCGGACCTGCGGCGCCTGCCGACGATGAAGGATCTTCACCGTTTCGGCGTGCGTTGGGGGCCGTCGCCGCGCGCCGAAGCTGTGCTAGAGACTGCGCGTGATTTCCGTCGCCGTCATCGGAGCGGGCTACTGGGGCCCGAACCTGATCCGCAACTTCGCCACCTGCGCCGACACCAAGCTCGTCGCGGTCTGTGACAACAACCCGAAGCGCCTCGAGAAGGTGCTCGCGCCGTACCCTTCGGTGCAGGGCGAGACCGATCTCGATGCGCTCCTGAAGCGCTCCGACGTCGATGCCGTCGCCATCGCCACGCCGGTGCGCACCCATGCGCCGTTCGCCATCAAGGCGCTCGAGGCCGGCAAGCACGTGCTGGTGGAGAAGCCGTTCGCGCACTCCGTGGCCGACGCCGAGCGCATGGTCGCCCTCGCCGACAAGCAGGGGCTCACCCTGATGGTCGACCACACCTTCGTGTACAGCCCCGCGGTGCGGAAGGTGAAGGAGCTCCTCGACAAGGGCGAGCTCGGCGACCTCTGTTACATCGACAGCGTTCGCATCAACCTCGGCATGTTCCAGCACGACGTGAACGTGGTCTGGGATCTGGCGCCCCACGATCTCTCGATCGTCGACTTTCTGCTCAACCGCCTGCCCAAGAGCCTCTCCGCGGTGGGCGCGAGCCACACCAAGGGCTCGATCGAGCTCGAAGACGTCGCGCACCTCAACCTCGACTTCGGCGACGGCCTGCTCGCCTCGTTCCACGTCAACTGGCTTAGCCCGGTGAAGGTCCGCCACTTCATCGTGGGCGGTCTGAAGAAGAGCATCGTCTACAACGACCTCGACGTCTCGGAGCGCGTGCGCGTCTACGACCGCGGCATCACCACCTCGGAGGATCCCGAGGCGCGCCGCGGCATCCTCATCAACTACCGCACCGGAGACGTGTGGAGCCCCCACATCGACCAGCACGAGCCGCTGCAGACGATGGTGAAGCACTTCGCCGAGTGCGTGCGCGAAAAGAAGAAGCCCCTCACCGACGGCGAGTCGGGCCTGCGCGTGGTGCGCGTCCTCGAGGCGGCGGAGCGGAGCATCAAGGCCCAGGGCGGCCGCATCACCTTGTGAGCCGCGAGCCGCCGGATCTGGCGAAGTTCACCATCCCTGGTAGGATCGAAGGGATGGACGATCGGCGATTTCGAGCGATCGTGCGGTCCGCGCTGGCTCTCTCCTTCGGGACGCCGGCGGTGATCCTCGGGGCGTGCTCGCGTGCCGGACGCGCCCCGAACGAATGGCTTGCCGCACCGGTCGTCGTTCGACCGGCGCCCCGGTCCCTCGAGGCGATGCGCGTGATCGCGGAAGACGAAACACGCCACGCCGCCCTCGCCTGGGCGGTGGCGGCGCGGGCCATGCCGAAGCTCGGCGCCGCGAGTCGGGCCCGGGTGGAAGCGGCACGTGAGGCGGCGCACGCGGAGCCTGATCGCATCGCTCCGCGTGCCGCCCCTCCGGCTTTCGGGTAGGGTGCGGGGATGGGCTCGTTCCAGCCACGCCGGCTGCTCATCACCGGAGGCGCCGGGTTCATCGGCTGCAACCTGACGCGCGCTGTCCTCGCCGACGGGGAGCTGGGCGGCGCCGCGCTCGAGCAGGTCGTCGTGCTCGACGCGCTCACCTACGCCGGTCATCGCGTGAACCTCGCCGGAGCCGAGAAGGATCCGCGCTTCACCTTCGTCCACGGCGACATCTGCGATCGCCCGCTCGTCGAGCGGCTCTTCGCCGAGCACACCATCGACGCCGTGCTGCACCTCGCGGCGGAGTCGCACGTCGACCGCAGCATCGAGTCGGCGGACGCCTTCATCCGCACCAACGTGACCGGCACCTTCACGCTGCTCGACGTCGCGCGCCGCGCCTGGGCCGAGCGCTACGCCGCCACGCGCTTCGTGCACGTCTCGACCGACGAGGTCTTCGGCGCGCTCGGTGAGACCGGCGCCTTCGACGAGACCACCGCCTACGCCCCGAGCTCGCCTTACGCCGCGTCGAAGGCCTCTTCCGACCTGATCGCGCGCTCGTACTTCAAGACCTACGGCCTGCCCGTCATCATCACGAACTGCTGCAACAACTACGGGCCCTACCAGCTGCCCGAGAAGCTGCTCCCGCTCATGATCACGAACGCCGCCGAGGGCAAGAAGCTCCCGGTGTACGGCGAGGGCAAGCAGATCCGCGAGTGGCTGCACGTCGAGGACCACTGCCACGCCATGTGGCGCGCGCTCACCGCGGGGAAGGTCGGCGAGAGCTACGTCTTCGGCAGCGGCGAGGAGACCTCGAACCTGCGGATGGTGGAGATCCTGGCGGATGTCGTCGACGACGAGCTCGGTCGCCCGCGCGGCACCGCGCGCGCGCTCATGGAGTTCGTGCCCGACCGCAAGGGCCACGACTTCCGCTACGCCATCGACAGCGCCAAGGCGAAGCGCGAGCTCGGCTGGGAGAAGTCGAAGGGCCTCGAGCAGCAGCTCGTGCAGACGGTGCGCTGGTACCTCGCGAACGCCGACTGGCGCCAGGCCGTGAAGAGCGAGGAGCACGAGCGCTTCCAGGCTTCCTATTACGACGCGGAGAAGAAGGGCCGATGAAGGGCATCATCCTCGCGGGCGGAGCAGGCACGCGCCTCTACCCGATGACGCACGGCGTGAGCAAGCAGCTGCTCCCCGTCTACGACAAGCCGATGATCTACTACCCGCTGAGCACGCTGATGCTCGGCGGGATCCGCGAGATCCTCGTGATCACGACCCCGCGCGACAAGCGCGCGTTCCAGGACACGCTGGGCGACGGCTCGCAGTGGGGGCTCTCGCTCACCTTCGTCGAGCAGAGCGCGCCGCGCGGGCTCGCCGAGGCGTTCATCCTCGGCGCCGACTTCATCGGCACCGACAAGGTGGCGCTCGTCCTCGGCGACAACCTTTTCTACGGCATGGGCCTGACCACGCTCTTCGAGAACGCGGCAGCGCTCGAGAGCGGCGCGCGCATCTTTGGGTACTACGTGAAGGACCCGAGCGAGTACGGCGTCGTCGAGTTCGATCGCGAAGGCACGGTGCTCTCCCTCGAGGAGAAGCCGAAGCAGCCGAAGTCGAGCTACGCCATCCCCGGCCTCTATTTCTACGACAACCGAGTGATCGAGATCGCGCGCAACGTGAAGCCCTCGCCGCGCGGCGAGCTCGAGATCACCGACGTGAACCGCGCCTACCTGGAGCGCGGCGAGCTGAAGCTCTCGGTCCTCGGCCGCGGCACCGCCTGGCTCGACACCGGGTCCCCCGACGCGCTGCTCCAGGCGAGCCACTTCATCCAGACGGTGGAGACGCGCCAGGGCCTCAAGATCGGCTGCCTCGAGGAGATCGCGTACCGCAAGGGCTTCATCGATCTCGATGCGCTCGCGGCGCGCGGGCGCCTGCTCGACAAGACGGAGTACGGCCGGTACGTGCTGGCGCTGGCCAGCGAGCTGCGTCAGTCCGGGGAGTGAGCGATGGAGTGGGCGCTGCGCGCCGGCTCATCGAGATCGCCGAACGTCTCGCGGACCACGAACAGCGGACGGCCCTGCACCTCGGCGAGGATCCGCCCGATGTAGAGGCACGCCACGCCCGTCACCATGACCTGGATGCCGCCCAGCAGCACCACGGCGGTGATGGTCGAAAGATAGCCAGGCAGGAAGGCGCGGAAGAACAGCCTGTCGACGACGAGCGCGAGCAGGAGTAGCGCCCCCAGGAGCACCACCACGAAGCCGAACTTCACGGTCATCTTGAGCGGGAAGTCGGAGAACGAGATCACCGAGTCGAGCGCCATGCGCAGGCGGCGCCGGAAGTTGTAGCTCGATTTGCCGACCTTGCGCTCCTGGTGCCGGACCGGGACATGGCCGTAGCGGAAGCCGAGCCACATCTCGAGGCCCGGCAGGTAGCGGC
Organism: Polyangiaceae bacterium; assembly: GCA_043736975.1. Taxonomy (GTDB): domain Bacteria; phylum Myxococcota_A; class Polyangia; order Polyangiales; family Polyangiaceae; genus Labilithrix. The sequence continues at coordinate 3,263 of JAYTBL010000020.1, read as the reverse complement.
TGCGCTCGTTCAGCGAGTTGTACGCGTCGATGAACTTGCGGTTCATCATGCGGACCGTGGACGCGTTGCGCGGGCTGTCGTAGCCGGTCAGCCAGTTGAGCACGATGGTGAAGCCCCAGGAGGTCGCCTTCGCGAGGAGCGGGACGGTGCGCTTCTCGTAGAGGCCTCCGACGATGTCGAACTCGCCGCGCTCGAGCGGCCCGATCAGCTCCAGCAGCTGGTCGGGCGGATCCTCCTGGTCGACGTTGAGCATCGCGACGTACTGGCCGCGCGCGTACCGGTACCCGCAGGAGATCGCGATGTGCTGCCCGAAATTGCGGCTGAAGACGATCAGCTTCGCGAACGGGAACTCGTCGCACACGCCCTTCACGATGCGCGCCGAGTCGTTGCGGCTGCCGTCGTCGACGAAGATCAGCTCGACGTCGTTCTCGATGCGCTCGGTCTTCAGGTAGCCGCGAAAGGCCTTCTCGAGCTGGACGCAGAAATCTCGCGCCAGCGCGCCGTCTCCGTAGATCGGCACCACGATCGAGTACTTCATCGCGGCCCGAGGCCCTCGCCGCGCGCCAGGCGCTGCTGCATCGCGGCTGAACCTACCACTTCGCCCCGGCGGGCGCTCGCTGGACAAGAGGGGGGCCGGCCGCTACCTTCCCCGCGACTCATGAGCGACAAGTATAGCGAAGTCATCAAGGCGAACATCACGGTCCACTCGAAGGTCGCTTCGATCTACTCGAAGACGGAGCCGCACTTCCGTCCCGAGAACATCGCGGTCGTGGAGAAGATCCTGAAGGGCCTGGTCGCCGAGACCTCCGCGAAGCAGCTGCTCGATCTCGGCTGCGGGACCGGGTTCATGATCAACCTGGCCAAGCACCACGTCGGCCGCGTGGTCGGCGTGGACGTGACGCGCGCGATGCTCGATCAGGTCGACACCAGCGGGCCCGCCAAGATCGAGCTCCACGAGCACGACACTGGCTCGTTCCCCGCCGAGCCGGGCGCGTTCGACCTCGTCACCGCGTACTCGTTCCTGCACCACCTCTACGACATCGCCCCGACCATCGGCACCGCCGCCAAGGCTCTGCGCAAGGGCGGGAAGTTCTACGCCGATCTCGATCCGAACTTCTTCTTCTGGGACGCCGTGAAGGAGCTCGAGGGAAAGCCCGGGCACGACGCCTACGGCCCGATCGTCCAGCGGGAGATCGCGGCCGTCGCCCACAGGGACGACCAGATCAACGAGGAGCACGGCATCCCCACCGCGATCTTCAACGACGCCGAGTACGGCAAGGACGTGGCGGGCGGCTTCAAGGAGGAGGTCGTGCGCGAGACCGTCCTGAAGGCGGGCTTCACCGACGTGACGTTCATGTACTACTGGTACCTCGGCCAAGCCACGGTGGTGAACGACGCGTCGAAGACGCAAGAGGAGCGCCTGGCGAACGCGGCGCTCGTGGACTCCGTCCTCCAGAGCGTCATGCCGCTCTCGCGGCAGCTCTACAAGTACATCGGCTTCATCGCGACGAAGTAGGGGTGGTGAAGCTCGGGTCTCGCGCGCCTTGCGACCTCCGTGGCTCGTCGGAGACGAAAATTTGGCGGGCGTCTGCTGCTCAGTCGTTGGGTCGTTTCGAGGCCGCTGACGTCGCCGCTACCGCGTGCACGCTATCGGTCTTGCGCTCGCGCACGACTTTGGCCGGAGAGCCTGCGGCGATGGTCCACGGGGGGATGTCCGAGAGCACGACCGAGTTCGCCCCGATGACCGCCCCTTCGCCGATCGTGACGCCTGGACTGATGATGACGCCCGCGAAGACTCTCACGTGGGAGCCGATCGTGACCTTGCCGAAGGTATGAACGATGTGCGGCTTCCGCGCGTGTTCCATCGAGTAGTCGTCCCGCGAGGAAAAAACGCAACTTCCGGGCCCGATCCCCGTGTGCTCCCCGATCTCGATTCCGCCGGCGCCATACAGGATCGCGTTCTGCGCGAACCAGCAGCCCTTGCCGATCCTCACGTAGCCTTTCCCCCCGCTCCAATCGTTGCCGCCGCAGTGGAAGAAGCAGCCGCTCTCGATGCGGAGGTCGCCGTCGGTCTCGAGGAGCTCCGGATTCAGAATCGTCGTTCCTTGGCGGATCTGAACGTTCGGTGCCTTCTGCGTCACCTGATAGATCGAGCGCAAGTGTCGAAGCTTCCAACGGAGATCGTTTGCCACGAAGCCAGCGAATCCGAACATGAAATCCTCCAAGGCTGCACCGCTTGGTGTTCCCAGCGCGCCTCCGAGGCTACCAGATCCGGCCCTCTCGGCGCTCCGGCCAAGGAGCGTCAAACCGCGTCGGTCCGGTGGACAACCCGGGAGCCGAGAGCTAGCGTCCGCCACGTCACCTGCAAGACCGCGCGATTCGCTTCGTCGCTTCGAGGCTCGTTGATGAGAACATTTTCGGCGCTCACCCCTCCCGCCCCCGAGACCGTGATGCAAGTGGTCCGCGAAAGCGGGTGCTTCGTTTGCACCGACGTCTTCGACGCGGACTTTCTGGCGCGCGCCAAGCCTGCGCTGGAGCGCGCGATCGAGAAGGAGGTCGAGTACCACGGCACCACCGACTACATCGACTACGGGATGGTGCTTGCGTGCGCCCTCTACGGATCCGAGTTCCTGGAGCCTTTCGAGAACCCAGCGATGATGGGCCCACTCGACGCTGTGCTGGGCACCGGCTCTATCTTGTATGCCTACACATCATCCTCGATGCCGCCCAACCGCACGAACTATTCGAGGCGCATCCACCGCGATTGCCCGACAACGCGCATGAACAACGCGTTTCTCACGAGCTTCGGCGCCCTCGTGCTCCTCGACGACTTCACGCTGGACAACGGGGCCACCTACTTCCTCGAGGGCTCCCACACCATGAAAGAACCACCTTCCACGGAGGAGTTCTACGACAAGGCATACCGCCTGGTGGCACCAGCCGGGTCGGTCATGTTCATCGACCCGCTCGTTTACCATGCGGGGGGAGACAACAAGACCGACCAGTGGCGGCATGCGATCACAATCGCCATGTGTCGACCGTGGATGAAGCAGCGCCTCGACTTTCCTCGCCTGCTGGCCAACACCGACCTGACCGATGTCTCGGAGCACGTGAAGCAGAAGCTCGGCTTTCTGGCGCAGGTTCCCGCTTCGTATGACGAATACTACGCGCCGCTCGAGCAGCGGAAGTATCGACAGAAGCCGGAGTAACCAGGATGCAGCAAGGGGTTCACGCCTCTTCCCGGAGAGCCCTACTCCAGCTGC
>JAYTBL010000019.1:0-13208 GCA_043736975.1 Polyangiaceae bacterium | reverse complement strand
CGAAAGCCTCACGCAGCGCGTCGGGCGTCACGAGCGCTGGCTCTGGCATAGGATTGCGTGATGCGTGAAGCCATGGCGCTGGTGCTCGCGGTGGTGGTCGCGGGGTGTGGCGCGGCGCCAGCGCCGCTCGCCGCCAGGCACCCGGTGAGCGCGGCGCCTCCGCCTGTCGGCACGCCGTGGACCTACGAGGTGAAGGCGGAGCCGCGCGGCGCCTCGCTGAGCATCGAAGGACACTTTCCGCCAGGGACGCCCGCGTCGTTCCAGGTCGGCGAAGGCGGCGAGCGGTTCGTGAGCGAGGTGGCGGTGACGGCAGGCGGCCAGCGCACGGCGGTGACCGGAGAGCGCGGAGCGTGGTCCATCCCGGCGTGCGCGGCGGGCTGCGTCGTGACCTACACCTTCGCGCTGCGTGCCGCCGGGGCGGCGAGCGCGGAGCGATCGGTGGCCGAGGTCCGGGGCGACGTCGTGGAGTCGCCGCCGTCGGTGTGGCTCCTGCGGCCGGCAGCGGCGCCTGCGGGCAGCCCGTTCCGCTTCCACGTGACCAGCGCGCCCGGCGAGTCGTTCGCCACCGGCGTGTTCGCGGCCGCGGGCGCCGCCGATACCTACGAGGGCCGTACGGTAGAACCGTTCGATCTCCCCTATGCCGCGTTCGGGCCGATGCGACGCGTGCAGTATGCAAAGGGTCAGCTGGAGGTCGCGTACCTGTCGCCGGGCGCGTTCAGGGACGAGGCCGCGGTGGCGACGTGGCTGGAGCGCAGCGCCGAGGTGGTCGCCACGTACTACGGTCGGCCGCCGGTCCCGCGGCTCCTGGTGCTGCTCCGGGCCACCGGCGGCGCGGGGATCGGCTTCGGATCGACCATGGGCGTGTCGGGCGCGGCCATCGACATGGAGATCGGGCGGGACATCACCGCGGCCGCGATGCGCGACGACTGGGTGCTGGTCCACGAGATGATCCACACCGCGCTGCCCGACGTGACGCGCCGCCATCACTGGCTCGAGGAGGGCCTCGCGACGTACGTCGAGTCGCTCGCCCGCTCCCGCGCCGGCCTCGTGACGCCCGAGCGCGTGTGGCGAGAATGGATGGACGGCATGCCGAAGGGGCAGCCAGCGGCAGGCGATCAGGGCCTCGATCGCACGCACACGTGGGGCCGGACCTACTGGGGAGGCGCGCTCTTCTGCTTCGTGGCGGACCTCGAGATCCGTACGCGCACCGGCAACCAGCGCTCCCTCGACGACGCGCTGCGGGCCGTCCTCGCGGAGGGCGGAAGCATCGCGGTGAGCTGGCCGGTGGAGCGCGTGCTCGAGGTCGGCGACCGCGCGACCGGCGTGACGGTGCTGCGCGAGCTCTACGACCGCATGGCGCCGCGCGCGGAGAAGGTCGACCTCGACGCGATGTGGAAGAAGCTCGGCGTCTCCCGCCAGGGCGACCGGATCGTCTTCGACGATCAGGCGCCGCTCGCGAAGCTGCGCCTCGCGATGCTCGCGCCGCCCGCGCCCCGCTGACCGATCAGTGCACCTCGACGCCGATGTCCACGGCGGCGGCGTCCTCTCCCTTTTCCAGGGTGACGCGCGGCAGGCGTGACGAGAGCAGCGCCCGCTCGATGCACGCGAACACCGCATCGGGCACGGTGGGGAAGCCCTTCTTCGGGCTCGGGGCCTTCGCGCGCTCCGTGCACAGATAGAAGCTCGGGTGCTGCTCGCGACAGATCTCGAGCTCGATGGCCTTCGTGATGCGCCCGTCGGCGGCGACGAAGATCTGGCCCGTGAACCGCTGGCCCTTCTCCACGTGGGCGTCGAAGCACGCGGTGATCTTCGTCTCGAGCGCGCGCTTCGCCTTCGCGACCTCGGCGGGCGGCGACGCGAACTTGAGCGAGTCGAGCGGCTCGAGGAACGCGGTGCGTGCTCCGCCGCTCGGTCCGGCGGCGATCGGCACGCCGGCGGCGGCGATCGGCGTCTGGCCGGTGAGCACCAGCGCGACCCCGAGGCCCCCGCTGACGACCACCAGCGCCGCAGCCACGAGGCCGACGGGCAGCCACGGAAAGCGCCTGGGCGCCTGGCCGGCCTGCGGGCTCTGCGTGTACGGGACCATCGGCGGCAGCGTGGCGCTCGCGTGCGCGACGGTCGCGAGGTCGCTGCGCTGCGGCTGGGCCGCCGACGCCGACGCCGACGTGTAGGGCGGCGGCGTCCACGCGGCACCCGCGCGCGCGGCGCGGAACGCGCGGATGGTCTCGTCCATCGACGCGAAGCGCGCGCCAGGCTCGTAGCTCACGGCGCGATGCACGACCGCGGCGAGCGCCTCGGGCACGTCGGCCTGCTGCCAGGTGAGCGGCGCGGGCTTGGCCACGGGGAACGGCGGACCGTCGGGGGAGACGGTGGCGTTGGGATGGCTCCCGCCCAGCAGCTCGTAGGCCATGACGCCCCAGGAGAACTGATCGGCGCGCGCATCGACCGCGGGCGAGAGCATTTGCTCCGGCGCCATGTACGCGGGCGTCCCTAGGAGCGCGCGCGCGTGCGTGGGGAGCATCTGCGTGCCCGGACCGCCTCCGTTCATCCGCTTGGCGATGCCGAAGTCGACGAGGCGCGCGCGTCCGCGTCCGTCGATCATTACGTTGGTCGGCTTCACGTCTCGATGGATAATGCCTTGCGTGTGGGCGTAGGCGAGCGCGTCGGCGATGCTCTCCAGGATGTCGATGCGCTGCGCCGGCGGCAGCGCGCCGGGGCTATCCATCAGCGCGGCCAGGGAGGCTCCGTCGACCCACTCCATCGCGAGGTAAGGGCAGTCACCGATAGCGCTCGCCTCGAAGACGACGACGATGTTGGGATGAGCGAGCGCCGCGCCCACGCGCGACTCGCGCAGAAAGCGTGCGATGGCGTCGGCGCTGGGGCCGTCCGCGAGGTCGGGGCGAATCACCTTGAGCGCGACCACGCGGCCGAGCTTCGTGTCGGTGGCCCGGTAGACCGCGCCCATGCCGCCTTCACCGACGCAGCGGTCGACGAGGTACGCACCGAACCGCTGTCCGGGAGCCAGGCGACCGTTGACGTTCATCTCGGGCGCATCATAGCGCGAGATCCGCGACGCGCCGAAGCTTGCCACCTCGGCGCGCCGCGGGGGGCCGCGGCGGTCAGCGGGGCACGTCGGTCATGACGACCGAGTCGGGCCGGCGCGTCTCGGCGCGCTGCCGCTCGTTCATGATGGTTTCGCGCATCTTGTTGCGCCGCTCCATCTGGCGAAGCGCGTCGCTGATCGAGATGATCCCGCCCGCCTGCGCGGTGGCGGCCTGCGCCGCAGCCGCGAGGCCGAAGCATCCGAAGGTTGCAGTGAGAAGGAAGGCCAGGAGCAAGGGGCCCCAGAACCTGGCGTCGAAGCGTTGACCGTTATGATTCATGCAACGATGGCTGTGCATCGAGCGGTCCATCGCCACGGCGCTGGTCGAGGTGCCCACACGCAAAATTGGGCACGAACGCGCGTCAGGCGGATGACGGTGGGTCAGCCGGGTGACGTACGAGCTCAGTCCCAGTGCTCGCCGTCCGCTCCTTCGAGCACCTTCACCCACGGATGGCGGCGCGCCTCGTAGACCGAGACGGTCGGGGCGGGGAAGGTGGGGTCGGCGAAAGAGCCCAGCGTGACGGCCAGGAAGTCCTTGGTGTAGGGCGGCTCGTCGCCGTCCATCGTGTAGAAGACGGTCGTCCCGCAGACCGGGCAGAACGATTGGGTGATCGCCGCGCCGCTATCGCCGATACGCGTGAACGTGGTGGCCTGGCCGTGGGGGCCGTCGATCTGATCGCGATGGAAGCGCGCCTGCGCAGCGAACGCGCTGCCGGTGCGCCTCTGGCAGGCGAGGCAGTGACACACCGAGACGCGCCGGGGCACGCCCGTGGCCTCGAGATGGAGCTGGCCGCAGGAGCAGGAGGCACGCCTCGTGGTCATGGCCAGGACCATACCCCGTGATGCTATTGTGACGGCAGGCAGCCGGTGAAGAACATCCGTCGCAAGTCCTTTGACCTCAAGGCACTACGCCTCTCAGCCGAGGAGGGCTTCGTCCTCTCCCGGCTCGACGCGCCGCTCTCCGTGCGCGAGCTCGTCGCCCTGACCGGCCTCGACGAGGGGCGCGTCGTGGAGATCGTCGATCGCCTCGCCACCGAGGGCGCGGTCGACCTCGATCGCGACGGCGGGCCGCCCGCCGCCCACCGGCCCGTCGCTCCCGATCGCGACGCCGACGAGCCCGAAGCTGCGGCCGAGCCTGAGCTCGAGGACGGCGAGGACGAGGAAGAGACGCCCGAAGAGGGCGAGAGACGCGCCCAGGGCACGCGCGAGTACCAGAAGATCTACGAGACGCAGTACCACCCGCTCGCGAAGGACGAGCGCGTGGCCGCGGCGCTGATCGCGACTGGCGCCAACCTCCTCGCGCTCTGCTTCGATCCCGACCCGCAGGTCATCAACTCGGTGCTCATCAACCCCAGGTCCACGCTCGAGCACGCGCGGATGACCGCCGTGCACCACCGCACGCACGTCGGCCTCGACCTCATTGGCCGGCGCAGCGAGTACCTGGCCGACGCGCAGTGCCAGCGGCGGCTGCTCGCCAATCCGCAGCTGCCCGACAACCTGCTGCGCAAGATCCTCGGCCCCAAGCTCCTCACCGACGTCTACAAGATCGCGGTCAACCGCGAGATCCCCGAGCGCTCACGGGTGATGACCCGCGAGCTCCTGCAAAAGAAGTTCATGCTGGCCTCGCCCGACGAGCGAGCGGCGCTGCTCATCCGCACCGAAGGCCGCTGCCTCGTCCTGCTCGTGAACTGCGCGCTCGACGCGCGGACCACGCAGATGCTGACGTCGAAGACGTCCTACACCATCCTCTTCATCCAGAACCTCGCGCGATGGTCGGCCACGCCGCCAGCGCTGCTCACCCACCTGCTCAAGCAGCCCATCGTGCGCCAGAACATCGGCCTCAAGAAGCAGCTGCTGAAGCACCGCAACGTCCCCTCCGAGGTCAAACGCAGCCTGGGGTGAGTCCTGGGCCGACGTCTCCTGACCAATCGGCATCAGCTATTCGCCAATCGTCGGGCGAGGTGTCACCGTATCCGTTGCGTGCAGCGCCGTGGACTCCTCGCGGGTTTGGCGATCGGCGGTCTGGTGATCGCCGCAACCCTCCTGCACGCCAGCCCGGGCGTCGCGCAGGCCGCGCCGCGCGCTCCGCGCACCGCGGAGACCTCACGCGCGTCGAGCGCCGCGCGGATCGTACGCAAGGCGCCGCGCGACGCGACGGAGGGACATCTCGAGCACCCGGCGCGTCTCGCCACCCTCTTCGAGCGCCTGCAATCGCTCGAGGGCCGGCGGGCGGGCGCGGACGTACGCGTCGTTCAGCTCGGCGACTCGCACACCGCGAGCGACTACGGCGTGAGCGTGGCGCGCGCCCGGCTCGCGCGGCGCTTCGGCGACGGCGGGCGCGGCTTCATCCCGCTGGGACCGCCGCATCTCCGGCAGTTCCAGGCGGGAGAGCTCGTCTCGCGCGGGATCGGGTTCGACCCATTGCTGGGGACCTCGCCCGGCGGTCTGTTCGGCCCTACGGGGATCGCCTTCGAGGGCCGCGCGAAGGGCGCGCTGCTCGGATCCGAGCTGGCGGCGAATGCCGATCACTTCGAGATTGCCTATCTCGCGCAGCCGGGTGGCGGGAGCTTCGATATCCTGGTCGACGGGCAGAGCCGCGGCCGCATCGCCACCGCGCGCGCCACCAGCGCGAGCGCCTGGAGCGAGATCGCGGTCACCCGCGGCGCCCATGGCCTGGAGACGCGCGCGGTGGGGGACGGACCGGTTCGCCTCTTCGGCGTCCGCCTCGACGACGACGCGGCGGGCGTGACCTGGGAGGCGCTCGGGATCAACGGCGCCAAGGCGACCACGCCGCTCGCCACCGACGAAGCGCACTTCACCGAGCAGCTCGCCCATCTCGCGCCCGCGCTCGCGGTCGTCGCCTACGGCACGAACGAGGCCGGCGACTCCGTCACCACGCCCGACGACCACGCGGCGGCGCTGCGCTCGCTCCTCGCGCGCGTGCAGACGGCCGGCGGATCATGCCTGGTGCTCGGTCCGCCCGATCGCGGCGCGCGTACGGTGCCGAAGCTGGATCTCGTGATCGCCGTGCAGCGCACCGCGGCCGACGCCGCGGGCTGCGCCTACTTCGATCAGCAGGGCGCGATGGGCGGGGCGGGGGCGATGGGGCGCTGGGCAGCGGAGTCGCCGCGGCGTGCGCAGCGTGACTTCGTGCACCTCACGCGCTCGGGGTACGGGGTCGTCGCCGAGGCGCTGGTCGACGACCTGGTGGCGGCGTTCGAGACGTGGAAGCGCGACCGCGCGCTGGCCGCGCGCTAGCTGGTCACGACGCCTTGGCGCGGACGACCAGCACCGAGCGCCTGGTGAGGCGGATGACCTCCTCGGCCGTGCTGCCGAGCACGAGCCGGCGCAGGCCGGTGCGGCCATGGCTGCCGACCACGATCATCTCCGCGTCGATGGCCTCGGCCTGCGCGAGGATCACGTCGGCCGGCGAGCCCTCGACTTGCACGGCATTCGCGAATCGATGCTCCTTGGCGAGGTTCTCGATCATCTCGCGGCCGAGCGCCTCGAGCTGCTCGACGGCGGCGGCAGCGGGCGGTGTCCAGGGGCTGCCGAGCGTCGAGAACAGCGCGGTGAGCGCGGTGGACTGCGGCTGCTGCGCGGCATGCACGACGGTGACCTGAGCGCCGACCTTGTCGACGAGCATCGCCGCGTAGGCGAGCGCGGGGCTCGAGCCGTCGGTGAAGTCGGTGGCGACCACCACCTTGCTGGTCGCAGAGCCGGTGCGGGCCACCAGCACCGTGGCGTGCGCGTAGCGAACCACGCGCTCGGCGATGTGACCGAGGACGCGCTCTGCGCCCTCGCGCGGCCGCGCGCCGACCACGATCAGCGTGGCGTGCTCCTCCTCGGCGATGCGCACGATCTCGTCTTCGGCGTCGCCGATCTCGATGCGCACCCGAAAATCATCCGCCGAGGCGCCGAGCACGCGCCGCACCTGCTCGGTGACGAGATCGGCGGCCTTCTTCGTGACGTCCATCATCGGCGAGGCATCGTTGTCGGCCGCCGTGGGCGCGAGCGGGTGATGGCGCAGCACGTCGGGGATGACATGCACGACCAGGTACGGAGCGCCGATCGCCTCGGCGTGCGCGCGGCCGCGAAGCAGCGCCGGCTCCGCGTTCGGCGTGAGATCGGTGGCGATGAGGACCGGGGGGCGCGTCACGTCGGGCATGGCCCGGATGGTGGTCCTGCGCGGGCCCGCGGACCAGCCCAAAGTTGTCGCACCTCGTTTCCAGGGGTCGTCGCCAGCAGTCCGCAAGGCTCTCAAGGCGAGCCGCACTCCGGGACGCCGCTGCCGTCGTTGATGCGGACCGCGCTCGCGGCGAACGTCGCGGCCACCCAGAAGCTGTCGCGGCAGCCGCAGGCCGAGCGCGTCGCCCCGCAGTAGTCGCCCTCGAGCGTGATCTTGCCGGCGGCGTCGCGCGGGCACTTCGGGGTCTTCGACTTCGTGAGCAGCGAGCAGAGGCTCTGCTGGAACGCGCCCACGTTCACGCCGTCGGCGTCCTCGAGCGTGATGTAGCCGGCCATCGCGCCGGCGGTACGCCACTTCGCGCAGCGCGCCGGGTCCTCGACGCACGCGCCGTCGAGCGCCTTGGCGTTGAACGAGCCGATGCAGTTGTCCTCCGCCCCGATGGTGACGTTGCGCACGGCAAAGTCGGTGATCGGCAGGAGCACGAGCGAGCTCTGGTCGGCCCCCACGAAGAGGGGCATGATGAGCTTCGCGGCGGCGCCGCTCGAGAAGACGGTGCCGTTCTGGTCGAGCCGTACCGGGATGTCGGCGGCAGGCGCGACGGTCTGGCCCGCGCGCATGCTGTTGTAGAAGCAGTAGCCGAGCGCGAACGGATCGCTGGTGGGGGGCGCGCCGCCGGTGGTGAGCGTCTTCTTCTCGCGATCGAGACGCATGAGCCAGGCCCACGAGTCGGTTCCGCGCTCGCCGCACGCGGCGTTCTTCAGGTCGACGTTGGGGATCGTCACCTTGGTCGCGAAATCGAGCGCGGCCAGCGAGTCGGGGGCGGCGATGTTCAGGCGGCGGACGCGGAAGTCGAGGACGGTGCGCCCGCGGTTGTCGCCGAGCGGCAAGCAGGTCGCGGCGGAGCCGCACTTCGCCTCGTCGATCGCGCAGCCGCCGCCCGTGCACTGCGCCTCGCTGGCGCCCGCGGGCTGGCAATCGGGCGGCGGGAACTCGCCGGGGAGCACCGGGCACGAGAGCTTGGCGCTCGCCTCCGAGGCGCATGAAGCCGCGGAGGACGGCGCGTCCGCGGTCCTGCTGCTGCACGAAGCGGCGAGCAGCGACGCCGCGAACGCGGCCGCGAGAGCGGGCGCGCACCTCATGGACAGTTCGACTCGGTGCCGGGCGAGCCCTTGTCCTTGGGGAGCTTGATCGCGGGCTGTCCCGGCCACTCCCTCGTGGAGAGGCACCAGCCGCTCGCGACGTTCGCGGTCGCCGCGGTCGGCACCTTGAGCTGGACCGAGGCGCCGCCCGGAGGCGCCTGCACGAGGCCGAAGCTGCCGTAGGAGACCTTGACGATCTCAGTGGCGCCGTCGAGGAGGACGAGCGCGCCGGTCGTCGCGTTCGTGAGCAGGATGCCGCTCGTGTCCGAATCACCGGTGCCGTACTCGCCCAGGATCTTCCCGCTGGGCACGCCGGCGGCGATGGCCGCAGGCTTGTTGCGCACCAGGAGAAGGTGCTCGTTCGGCGGGAGGATGAGCGCGGGCGTCGGCCCGAGGACGTGGGTGCGGCCCGCGCCGTCCTTGATGAACATGCCGTTCAGGATCACGGGGCGGGGCGCGATGCTGAAGACCTCGAACCACTCGTCGGTCGGCTCGTTGCCCGACGGGTCGTACATGATCTCGGTGATGAACAGATCGCCGGCCCGGGGGCGCTCGCCGACAGGCGGCCCGGCGTCGACGGGCGTCGTCGCGTCGGGCTTCGGGGCCTCGGCGTCGTCGACGGGCGCCGGCTCGGGCTCGCCGATGTCGTTGTCCGGTGAGCCGGAGAGGCACCCCTCGCAGGGGTCGAACCCGGTGCCGTCGGGGATGCAGAGCTTCGTGCCCTCCGAGCGATCCTTGCAGCGGCAGAAGACGTAGTTGCCAGGGGTGCAGATCCGCGCGGCGGCCGCGGGCGCCTGCTGCGAGCACGCGGCGATCGCGGCCAGCCCCAGCAGGCCAACGAGCAGAATCCTTCTCGTCACTGGCTCCAGCGTAGCCGATCAGCGCTCGGTGCGGGCCTTGGCGGATATCCCGTCGCCGGATGATCTACTCTGGCGCCCACCAACCCGCACAAGAAGCCAGAGAACACCGACGTCATCACGACCGGTAACTTCTCGGCCATCCAGCCCAAGGCAAACCAGATTAGAGACCCGGCACGCTCCCCTGGCACATCGGGAACGACATGACGTCGGCGAGGCCGGGGTTCGGGTGGTCCATGGCGTTGCACTTCGAGGGAACGCCGGCGCCGGGATAGGGATACGTCTGACCGGCATTCTCGCTGGCGCAGGCCCGCATCCGGTCGAGCTGATCGTTGCAGAACAGGACTCGGCGGCGTAACGAGGATCGTCGCGCTTCAACGGCGCATGGCAGATCCGCCCGGTAGGAGGCAATGTCCGTGGTATCGCGCTGCTCGCGACGATGTCCCGACGTACCGTGCCCTCGCTTCCCGTGGCCCTCTCGATCGCGCTCGCCATTCAAGCGTGCGGCGGCACCGTCGATCAGCCGGGGACGTCTTCCTCGGGCGCATCCGGCGCACCGGCTCCTGGCTCGGCGTCCGCGCCGCCGGCCGTCACGGGATCGCAGGTCAGCAGCTGCCCCGCCCCGAAGATGAAGAACGATGCGGCCTGCCCCGCAACCAACTACCGCGACTACCGCGGGAAGCCGTGCTTGCCGGTCGGTCTCGTGTGCTCCTACGCGGGCGACGGAATCGACGGCTATTGCTCGTCCACCGCGGGGCTCGTGTGTCAAAGCGTCGGTGAGCGCGGCGACGGCGGCCTGGATAGCGGCGCCGACGGCGGCGCCGGCGCCTGGAAGGTAGTGCCGTAGGCGAACGTCGAGGCTCACATCCGCGCGCCGGCGAATCGACTGGGAAGTTCCCTCGATTCAAGATAGCCGCGCTCGGAGGATAGGCGCTCCAGCCGATCGCCGATGGCCGCCCCGCAAACCCGGCAGGACGGCGCCAAACTCGGCAGGCCCTCAGGGAGAAGTACAACCCGGCTAGAAAGGCCGACGATTCTGCCGGACCACTCGACCGTCTTCGCACCGGAGTCGTTGATCCGCTGGCGCGCCCCGAGGACACGCGCGAGGGAGAGCCCGCGTCTTCAAGGGCCTCCATCGCGCCCAGGTCTGTCTCGATGACGGGTTCGAGTTGCTGCATCGCCGGCGGGCCGCGCTAGTCGAAAAGGCACATGCAGAGAGCATCAACGGCCGCGCGCGCACCACGCAAGGACGCGGGACTCGAGGTCCTCGCCCCCAACATCCTGTCGCTCAGCCTTGGGCCAGACTTCGCGGCGACGAGCGATACGCCGCGCATCCCCGCATCTCCGCATCCCCGCGTCACGTGGAGCAACTTGCTCCGAAGAACGTCCGACGTTGACGTAAAGACCTGCACGAAGTGCGGCGGACGACTCGAGCCCCGCGCCTTGGCCGACGACGGTGGGGGGGTCATCGGGCTTCTTACGCGCACCGCACCCGCGCGAATAGGTCGCGCAAGCGGTCAAGGCGAAAGCCGAGAGAAGACGTAACGCGCGTTTCACGTCGATCGTCGGACAAGGTTCCAGTCCCAGCGGGACGCCGACCAGTCTGGTCGGCTTCGCGATGCTCGCCGGCGTGCTGGGGCCGAAGACCGATCGGTCGTAGGCTCCGCCCATGGATCGTCTCGATCTCGGGCCTGTTGTGGCGATGCGTGCTCCTGCGTTCTCGTACGTTCGCATCGATGCGCACGGCTTCTTCACGGCGCAGCAGCTCGCGCAGCTCCTCGTCGATCAGCGCCTCGGTCATTTCGTGGCGACGAGCGGCAAGCGCTCTGCGGTGCTAAACGCGTCGGCAGCGCAGCGGATCGGAACCGAGGACTTCGACTTCTTCGCGGAGCATTGGGCGCCGCTCCTCGCGTCGATCGAGGTGCGTCGCGTCTCGATCGTCGTTCCCGAGCAGGTGTTCTCGCTCTTCGGCCAGGTGTTTGCGCACGGCGCGGCGCGGGCGGCGCGTCACGGTGTCGAGATTCGCTGCTTCCCGAGCGCCCAGTTCACGAACACGTGGGAGTCGGTGACGTGGCTGGATGCACCGGCGGCCGGCGCGGCTGTGGGGGCCGCTCCGAAGCCGCTGATGGAGATGCCCAAGCTCGTCGACTCGCGGGTGTGGACGCGCGCGAACGTCCTCGGCATCGCGTTCCTGACGCCGCAGGGCGCGCCGCCGGGCCTCGGGTTCATCTTTCAAGATCCGTCGGCCGCGAACGAGATCTTCGATGCGTGGCGTCGCGATCTCGGACCGCGCGACGAAGCGGAGATGTTGCGCGTGTCGATCATCGAAGGCGAGCGACCGGGAAAGCCGCCGGGCTACATCGTGACGCTCATGCCCAACATCGAGGCCATCGCGAAGCGTGCTGCAGAGACGGGCGGCCTGAGCTTCGACATCAACACGTTCGATGCGTGGGCAAAGAGCATGAACACGCCGCCGGGCGGCTCACCGCATCTCGCGACGTGGAAGCAGCTCTATGCCGAACGCGGCGAGTACGCGATCGTTCCGGTCTTCATTACCGGCGCCAGCCCCGATCCGCAGTACGACAAGCAGCTGGTGAAGCGTCAGGTCTTCTTGCGCAGCGTGCGCGACGTGGTCGGTCCGAATGATCCCGACGCGTTCGTCATGAAGTGACCCGCCACGCGACGAGATCGGCTCCGGCATCGACCTCCAGCTCGGCGCAGGCGAGAATGCCGGTGCGCGCGTTCGTCAGAAGGTCCCGGCGATGCCGGCCGACCCAGGCCCGAGGAACGGCTGGACGCGAAGGGCGGAACGCCGGTCCTCTACCATCACCTTCCGAGGCGACGCGAAGCCCAGGACGACCGCCGCGAGGCTCACGCCTTGAGCAACCGCGAGGCCGGTCGCGCCCACCGCCGCGACCCCCTGCAGGACGGGATAGTCAGACCGAGCCGAGAGCACTTTCCCGACCCCCAGCGTGGGACCGACGACTGGCACGTAGTACGCCGCGGGCCACTCGTTGCGTGGGCCGCCTGCCGACATGGCGCCGAACCATAGCCCGTACGAGGCCACGAGGCCGGCACCGCCGAGTCCAATGACGTCCCACCTCGGCCGCGACTCGACGTGCGTGCCGTCGCTGATGGGCGCGTCGGGATTGTGCAGTCGCGGCGGGGGACCGGGGCGGGCGAGGACCGCGGCATCGAGGAGCATCGGCGTAGCGAAGGCCGCCGCCACCAGGGTCATCGCGACGCCCTCGGAGGGCTTCGTCGACATCACGAGACCAAGCACGGACATCGGGACGGCAAGCCGCAGGACCAGGCTGATCACGGCAGGCACCCCGCGGCCGTGCACGAGATGCACGACCGGTACCCCGAACACGTAGGAGGCCACCCCGAGTCCTAGGAGGGGCTTACCGATCTTCTCCTGTCCGCGACTGTAGAGGACGAAGCTTCCTCCGATCGCCGCCGTGCTCGCGCCGTCGACGAGCAGCACCTCGTCGGTGTAGGGCGCCGGTGGCGCGGCCGCATGCGCGGTGCCAGGCGAGCCGATGGCGCTCGCAGCAGCGGCGACCGCGGCGACGAAGCAAAGACGACGAAAGCCCATGGCAACCATCGTTGCCACGCCTCGATTGCTCGGGTCCTGACACGAGCTGACATCGCGCGCGGTGTTGGAGCTCGCCGTTGCGCGCCGTGACGGCCGGGTCTTCGCGACGTCTACGCGGGACCCCGCGTACGCTGTCACGAACCCGAATTCACGCGCGCCGCGCGTGTGAGGGCGGGATAGACGCGCAGCACCACGGGTGGGCCGGAACCGTCTGCGCGCCGGCGTTCGGCGTGCTGCTGGGCCGGTTCGTGCAGCTGAGCGCGCTGTCCCCGGAGCGCGCGCTGCTCGTTCACGCGGCGACCCCGCTGTGCCCTCAGCGCCT
>JAYTBL010000018.1:0-2261 GCA_043736975.1 Polyangiaceae bacterium | reverse complement strand
GCCGCGGCAGCACGCACCTTCAGGTTCGCCTCCGCGAGCGAGAGCGCGCGCTGCGCTTGGGGTTGGTCATGGAACGTGTCCTGAAGGATGGCGATCTTCTGATCGGGCAGCGCCCGGTACTCCAGCACCGCCGGCCCCTGGACGACGCTGCGGATCCGGACGGTGGCGTTCCCCGCGGCGTCCTGCCTGCGGTCGATGACGAACTGCGAGCGGACCGCGTGAGCGGCGTCGTACCCGGTGATCGTGGTGCTGTCGTCGTCCGAAGGGACCCGTGCCCAGCTCGTCACGCCCAGCGTCGACGTCGTGTCCGACCAGGCCGCGTCGGCCGAGCCCGCTGCGGGCGCGTCGTCTGCCGACGAGCCGCACGCGACACCGACCGTCGTCAGGACCAACGCCGTGACCACCGAGCCCAATCGAAGATCACGCATTCCGTTCGGCCATTCACGGAACGTGCCGCGCCGGGCGCCCGTGCGTTCATTCAAGGATTCTCGTGACCCGCCGGAAGCGCGAGCTCCGACCCGGCTCTGCTGGTTCCGGAGCAGCTTGGTGGGACGCCCGTTGACGCGCCCCCCCGACCTCGACTACCAGCTGGGGTTGTGGCGGGTTTCGCGGCGTCGCCGCGCAGCTGTCGCCACACGCGCGTGGTCGGTGAGAGAGCCCCTCCGCCCGAGGGACCCTCTTCACTTGGGAAGCCGGTGTGAAACCGGCACGGCGCCCGCCACGGTGACCGGCGACGAATCCGAGCAATACCACTGGGAGCGGCGAACAGCCGATCCTGGGAAGGGCTCGGAGGAGGATGACCCGGAAGTCCGGAGACCGGACCACGCGCGAGACCTCTCGATGATGGCCGGCGCGGGCGTGCGCCAGCCGAGGATACGGAATGAAACGCAAATCACTCGCGGTCGCGCTCTGCATGAGCGCGCCGATGGTCTGCTTTTGGGCAGCGGGCTGCGGCGACGACGAGGTCTTCCGCGACACCGACGCCGCGGCTGCGGTCGACGGCGGCGGTACGTTCGAGACCTCCACGAACCCGGACACCGGCACGCCCGACTCCTCCACGAGCAGCGGCTGCGGCAACGGCACGGGGAGCCCGCAACGGCTGCTCCTGTCGATCAACAACACGACCACCAGCGAGCTCGCGGCGTTCAACGTAGCCGAGAAGAAGGTCGACGGCCGGTACACGTACCCGGGGTTCATCGGCCTAACGTCGTCGCTGGGCAGCGATCCCTACCTGCTCGAGCAGGCGACCGACGTGGTCGCGCGCCTCGATGCGAAGAGGCCGTGGGAGGTGGTCTCCTCGTGGAGCGTCGCTGGCAACGACAAGGTCGACGGCGGCAAGTCGTACGCGAACCCGGTCTCGGTGGTCGTGCCCGACTGCGGCAAGGGCTACGTCTTCCGCTACAACCGCAACCAGGTCGCGGTCATCGACACCACCAAGGTCCTCGAGGCCGGCGCGGCCGAGAGCTACCTCGATCTCCGATCGCTGGTGCAGCCGAACGACAAGGACGGCTTCGTCGACATGGTCGCGGCGCTCCACGTGCCGGCGAAGAAGCGCATCTACGTCCTGCTCGGCAACAACGACCTCACGAACGTCGCCAGCGACGGCTTCACCGCGCTCTGCGCCGATACGAAGCCGAGCGTCGTCGCCATCGACACCACCACCGGCTTGCTCGTCTCGCTCGGCGGCACCGCGCCCGGCGGCGGCATCGCGCTCGGGGGCTACAGCCCGATCCTCGGCACGCCCCTGGCGTACGACGCGGCGCGCGACCGCCTGATCGTGCTGTCGGCCGGCTGCAACGCCGACAACGGCGGCGTCGCGGGCCCCATCGAGCGTCGGCGCATCGAGGAGGTCGACCTCGCGACGAAGCAGGTGAAGACCCTGCTCCCGCTCGATAGCGCCGGCTTCCCGCAGGGCATGACGTTCATCGACGGCAGCCGCGCGGCCATCTCGTTCTACGGCCAGGCGTTCTTCTGGAATCCGTCGCAGACCACGCTCGGCGCCGAGATCCCTGGCGGCCTCGACTATGCCGCGCACGACGGCAAGGGCAACCTGGTCGGCGCCCGCGCGACCTTCGTGGACGGCGGCCCAGGCCCGATCGAGGTCGTCAGCGTCCCCTACGGCGACGGCGGCGCCCCCGATGCGGCGGCGGTCGTGAAGCTGGGCTCGAACCCGTTCACGAACAACGCCGGCTTCATGAGCGGCGCAGAACTGTGGCCGCGCTGACCTAGCCGACGCCGACAGCCGACAGCCGACAGCCGAC
>JAYTBL010000017.1:0-2266 GCA_043736975.1 Polyangiaceae bacterium | reverse complement strand
CTCATCGACGAGCGCCCCATCGAGGAGCGGTCGGGCGAGGCGCCGGAGCTCACGCCTCTCGAAGCCTGCATGCAGCTGTCGCTCTTCGGCGGGACGTTTCTGCGCGACGTCGAGGAGGACGGCGACGAGCACCGCCGGGGCAAGCAGAGTCCGTGGACCGGGGAGGTGCGCGGCTTCAACATCCACGCGGGCGTCCTGATCCACAAAGGCGATCGCGAGGGGCTCGAGCGACTGTGCAGGTACGGCGCGCGTCCGCCGTTCAGCCTCGAGCGCCGGCGCGCTCCTGCCCGACGACCGCGTCGCCTACCGACTGAAGAAGGCACGCAGGAACGGCGCGACCCACCTCGTTATGACGCCCATCCAGTTCCTGGCGCGAATCGCAATCTTGATTCCGCCCCCACGCTACCTGCTCCAGCGCTTCGCGGGCGTCCTCGCCCCGAACTCGTCGTGGCGGCGCGCCGTCGTCGCGATGCGGCCCAGCACGAAGCTCCCACGGCCCGGCGAGCAGCGCCGGCCACCGCCCCCGAAGAAGAAGACGAGCTACTTGCAGACGGCGGTCACGAGGCCATTGGGCTCGAGCGCGAAGACGTTGGCGTGGTTCGCACCGTCGAGCGCCAAGGCCAATCGCTCCAATCCGTCACCGAAGTTGGGGGAGAGTGTGGTCGGTGTGCTGGCGAGGAGGGTTGTGCTCGCCGCGGCGACGCGGACGAGCAGCCCTTTCCCCGTCACCGCGCTCGCCGAGCCGAGGTATACGTTGCCGAACCGATCCAGGACGGGGTTTGGAGCGTAGCCGCCGAACGACGTCGTCGACCAGCCTGCCCCGATGTTTCGCGCGACGAAGATGCCGGCGACCTTGCCCGGAGGCTCGGCCACGAAAGTCGCGGTGAGATGGTCGTTTGCGTCGACCCGTAGCTCGTTCCGCAGGTCATACGTTGGGGTGCCGTCGTAGAGAGCGTTCAAGGCATCCCACGTCTGCGTGGCGACATGGAAGAGGTGGCCGCGGACCTTGGTGACGGGGCCGGGCTCGATCCACATGGTGTAGACGTCACCGTTCGACAACACGGTGGCGCTCGGTTGGTGGGCGACCGGAGCGACGGGCGCGACGGGATCGAGCACCGCGGCGGCCCACGTCGCGCCGTCGAAGGTCCGAAGGTGAAGGCCCGCGGCGTCGAGCCATACGGCTGCAGCCTTGTTCGTCGTCCCCACGCCGAGACGACCCACCGCGGCGCCCTGGAAGGACTCGAGCGTGATCGGTGCGCCCCAGGTCGCCGTCGCCACGTCGTAGCGGCTCGCGAGATAGGCGTCGGCCGCGCGGTAGAGCAGGAGCGAGCCGCTCGCGAGCCCGCTGAGTCGTGCCTTGGGTTCTTGCGCGACATCGACGTCGATGAGGTCCTCTGCACCGAACGCGGCCGAGCCCGCCGCGAGCACGGCGCGGCTCAATTTCGACTGCCCTGCGGGCTGGTACACGACATAGGCGTTCCCGAGACCGTCGACCGACAGATGCCTGATCTCCCCGTCGCTCGCGAAGGTCAAGGTCGGTCTCCAGGTCGCGCCGTCGTAGATGCGGTACGAGGGTCTGGTCTGACTGGCCGTCGGCTGGCCGTTCCACATGACGAGCATCCGGCCGCCGGGGAGTGTCGCTGCGCGGAGGCCGGACTCGAGCCGTGGCCCCGCACCAGAGGTCGCGAGAAACTGCCTCATTCCGCAGGCGATGGGGCCGAGGACCGGGGGGCCCGTATCGCTACTTCCGTCGAAAGCGCTCGCATCGGTCGCGGCCGCGCCATCCGTCCCCGATGTCGACGAATCGGGCGTCCGCGCATCGGTCGCACCGCCATCATCGAACGTGGCATCCCCCTCGTAACTGCCGCGGCGTTCTCCGGAGGGGGTCGCATCGTCACCGCATGCGACGAGCGCGGTGCCGACGAGGCCCGAGACGAGGAGCGGCACCGCGAGGACGAGAGGACGCATGACTAACTCCACAAAAGGGACGACGGGACGAGACGAGGCAACGAAGAAAGTTACGTGCCCGCCTTTGACGACCTGCGTCGCCCTTCATTCAATCGACCCGACCCGGAGGCATCCTCGACCGCGCCGAGACCAGCGGCGAGGCGGTCACGCGAAGCCTCCACGGCGAGGTTGACCTCCCATCGTATAGAGGACGCGCACGACGCGCGCCGCGATGCAGCGTACGCATCGCTGGGCGCTGCGCAGCCTCGCGGCGCGCACCAACGCGGCGCAGGGGCTCTTCGCGATCGTGCAAGGCGGG
>JAYTBL010000016.1:0-2269 GCA_043736975.1 Polyangiaceae bacterium | reverse complement strand
ACGCAGGGCATCTCGCGTCCGACGTCTCTGCCACCGCTGCGACACGCCGAGGACCTCGCGGCGAAGGCGCATCCGCTCGCGGAGGACGTGATGGCCCTCACGAACCGCTACCTGGAGGCGCGCTTCGGCGGCAACGTCCTCAGTGACGACGCCGCCAAGGACTTCGAGAAGAAGGTGCGGGAGATCCGCACCTACAAGCCCCCGCCTCCCGTGGTCCCCGGCGCCCAGGCGTGAG
Source organism: Polyangiaceae bacterium (assembly GCA_043736975.1). Taxonomy (GTDB): domain Bacteria; phylum Myxococcota_A; class Polyangia; order Polyangiales; family Polyangiaceae; genus Labilithrix. The sequence goes on along the minus strand of JAYTBL010000016.1, from coordinate 2,034 downwards.
ACAGGGGGGGCCCTCTCGTCGCTAGTTGGAGACGGCGGAGTCGAACTTGAGGTGATCGCCTTCGCGCGTCACCTTCAGGTGCGTGCCCGGGGGGTACATCCCCGCGATCACGTTCTTTGCCAGCGGGTCCTCCATGTACTTCTGGATCGCGCGCTTCAACGGACGCGCTCCGTACTGCGGATCCCACCCCACCTCGGCGAGGTAGTCCTTCGCCTCGGGCGTGAGCGAGATCTCGATCTCGCGCTTGCGGAGGCGGTCGGCGAAGCGCTCCAGCTGGATGTCGATGATCTTGTGCATCTGCTCCCGCTCGAGCCGCTGGAACACCACCATGTCGTCGAGGCGGTTCAGGAACTCCGGTCGCATCACCCTGCGCACGTCGTCGAGCACGGCGCGCTCGATCAGACCGCGCTTGTCGTCGGCGGGCAGGTCGCGCTCCTCGATGGCCTGGATGTGCTGCGAGCCGAGGTTGCTCGTCAGGATCACGATGGTGTTCTTGAAGCTCACCGTCCGGCCCTGACCGTCGGTGAGACGCCCGTCGTCGAGCACCTGGAGGAGCACGTTGTAGACGTCGGGATGGGCCTTCTCCACCTCGTCGAAGAGGATGACCGAGTAGGGTCGCCGCCGCACCGGCTCGGTGAGCTGCCCGCCCTCCTCGTAGCCGATGTACCCGGGCGGCGCGCCGATGAGGCGGCTCACCGTGTACTTGTCGTGGAACTCGCTCATGTCGAGGCGGATCATCGCGCGCTCGTCGTCGAACAGGTACTCGGCGAGGGCCCGCGCGAGCTCTGTCTTGCCGACGCCCGTGGGGCCGAGGAAGAGGAAGCTCCCGATGGGGCGCTTCTCGTCACCGAGCCCGGCGCGTGAGCGACGCACGGCGTTCGACACCGCGACCAGCGCCTCCTCCTGCCCGACCACGCGGGCGCGCAGTCCGTCCTCCATCCGGAGGAGCTTCTGCATCTCCCCCTCGAGCATCTTGCTCACCGGAATGCCGGTCCACTTCGCGATGATCTCGGCGATGTCCTGATCGGTGACCTCCTCCTTGAGGTACTGCGTCTTCTCCTGGACCTTGGCGAGATTGCGCCGGAGGTCCTCGATCTTCTTCTCCAGCTCGGGGATCTTGCCGTAGCTGATCTCCGCGGCCTTTCCGAGGTCACCGGCGCGCTGTGCCTGCTCGGCGGTGGTCCGTAGCTCCTCGAGCGTCGCGGAGGCCTTGCGCACCTCGTCGATGACCTCCTTCTCGCGCATCCACTGCGCCTTCATCCCGTCCATCTGCTCTTCGAGATCGGAGATCTCCTTGCGGAGGTCGAGGAGGCGCGCCTTGCTCGCGGCATCGCGCTCCTTCTTCAGCGCCTCCTGCTCGATCTGGAGCTGGGTGAGCCGACGCTGCACGACGTCGATGTCGGTCGGCAGGCTGTCGATCTCCATCTTGATCTTCGCTGCCGCCTCGTCGACGAGGTCGATGGCCTTGTCCGGCAAGAAGCGATCGGAGACGTAGCGATCGGAGAGCGTGGCCGCCGCGACGAGCGCCGCGTCCTGGATCTTGATGCCGTGGTGGACCTCGTAGCGCTCCTTCAGCCCGCGGAGGATCGCGATGGTGTCCTCGACGGTCGGCTGCGAGACGATCACCGGCTGGAAGCGGCGCTCCAGCGCGGGGTCCTTCTCGATTCGCTTCTTGTACTCGTCGAGCGTGGTGGCGCCGATGCAGCGCAGCTCGCCGCGTGCGAGGGCGGGCTTCAGCAGGTTCGCAGCGTCCATCGCGCCTTCACCACCGCCGGCGCCGACGATCATGTGAATCTCGTCGATGAAGAGGATGATGCTCCCCGCGCCTGCCTCGACCTCCTTGAGCACCGCCTTCAGACGATCCTCGAACTCGCCGCGGTACTTCGCGCCCGCGACGAGCGCGCCCATGTCGAGCGCGGCGAGGCGCTTGTTCTTGAGCGACTCGGGCACGTCACCGCGCACGATGCGCATCGCGATGCCCTCGACGATCGCGGTCTTGCCGACGCCGGGCTCGCCGATGAGCACCGGGTTGTT
>JAYTBL010000015.1:0-2269 GCA_043736975.1 Polyangiaceae bacterium | reverse complement strand
CCCCCGTGTTGATCTCGGTCACGCTGACCGCGAGCGGGACCATCGCAGCGATGGTGGGGTCATCGACCGCGATGCTCGCCGCGATGATCTGGCTCACGCCGAACAGCTCGCTGTAGACGCCGACGACCGTGATCTGCTGGCCGACCTTGGCGCCGCTGGTCGCGGTTCCGGTCAGTGCGTCGGCCTTGATCTGGATCCCCTGCCAGGCGGCGCCGGTCACGCCTTCCTGGATGTAGAAGCCCTCGCCTGTCTTCCGCGATGAGACATAGCCCTGGGTCTTCACGATCGTTCCCGCCTCCGGATGGCCTCCTGCGCCTGGATTCCTGATGGTCGAGATGGGCAGCGCGCAAGGCGTGGCCCCCGGATTGGCGACTTTGCACGAATCGCATGCGTCGCCGGTACCATCGGCATCCGCGTCGGCCTGGCTCGGGTTCGCGATCTCGGGGCAGTTGTCGGTGGCGTTCGGGATGCCGTCTGCGTCGAAGTCGCCGCCCGTCGCGCGCGAGCATTTCTGCGTCGCGTCCTCCGGGCAGACATCGCAAGCGTCGCCGATGCCGTCCGCGTCCTGGTCGGCCTGAACCCCCTTGTCCATCGGGCGGACGGGGTTGAAGATGGTGGGGCAGTTGTCCTGCGCGTCAGCAATGCCGTCACCGTCGCGGTCCTCCGGGGTGATCGCGCCCGTGTAGATGCTCGAACCGGCGACCGATTCGTCGCGCGAGGGGACACACGAAGGCTCGTTCGTGGGCACCTGGCTCTTGCAGAAGAAGAGCGGATAGTAGGTCTCACCGGCGGCGCGGATCGCCGCCAGATCGGGAGGGCTCGTCCCGCCGATGCGAACATCGACGCAGGCCCGCTTCTGCTGGCCGCAGACGTCGGGGACGATCGCGTCGCAGCCTGCGCCGCCGCCGAATGCGGGCTGGCTCACGAGCGCGGCGTCTCCGTACATCGCGCGCCCGCCACGGAGCACCAGGACCACGTCCTCGACGCCGGCATCGATGACCGCGCGGTAGTCCTTGCTGCTCTTGCCGTCGTAGATCGCGATGTCCGCGAGGTAGCCCGGCTTGAGGAGCCCCACCGCGTGGTCCGCGCCGATCGCGAACGCGGCGTTCTCCGTGGCCATGCGCCAGAGATCGGCATCGCTGAAGTGCTTGTCGAAATATTTCTGGTTGAGGGAGTCTGCGCACTTGAGCTCGCGGAGCGTGTTCATCGAGCCCGAAGGCACCCAGTCGGTGCCGAGACAGATGTTCACGCCCACGAGGTCGAGCATCGTGACCGCGGCGGTGTTGCCGTAGAGATCGACGTTCGACCGGGGCGACCACACGACCTTTGCCATGTCGGTGCGGACGACGACGGCATCGACCGCCTGGAGCGCGACGCCGTGGATGATCGCCGTCTGAGCCTGGACGAGATCGACCTCCTTGCGGCTCGTACAGAGGAACTCGTTGCGCGCCTCGACGTCGATGCCCTCGGAGATGTGCGGGAGGTAGCTCGCGAGCTGGGAGACTGCGCCGGTGGTCGTCCCGCCGGGAGAGTAGTCGCATCCGGACGCGAGGTTCTTGCCTGGGCTGCTCAACGGGAAGACGTCCGAGTCGGCGGGCTGCGTGGGCAGTCCCTCGAGCTCGTCCGCGGACGTGTCGACGTTCCGGACGAGCCCCGGGATGCCGCCGCCGCCGGCCATCGAGGTAGTTCCGCCCATCAGGAAGCGCAGCTCGCCGAATGCCTGCACAGTCTGGTTCGCGCCGCTCTTGTAGTCGAGGCGCGTGTGCCCACGCCCTCCCTGCCAGTCGCCGCGGTTCTCGTAGCGCTCCGTGCCGTGGCCGATCGGCGCGTTGTTCTGGTAGGTGATGTGCTCGTGCGGGTTGATGAGGCCGGGCGAGATGACTCCGTTCGCGCAGGTCACGATCGACGCCGCGGCGTACCCCGCAGCCGCGCTGCAGTCGCATGCGGCGCAGAGGATGGTCCCCGCGTCATCGAAGAAGATCTCTCCGCGGCGGAGCAGCTGATCGGGCGCGAGCACCGTCCCCTGGAGCACCTTTCCGCTCGTACCGACCCTGGCGACCTCGCACGTCCCGCTCGAAGGCGGCGTGAGCGGTGGGCGCGCGCACTCGACGACCTTCGGCTGGGGGTTGACGCTGGGGTGGGGCTGGGCCGGCTGCGGGACCGGCAAGGGGCTCGGGGCATCGCCACCAGCGTCGCCGTCACTGCCTGAAGAGCCGCTTCTGACAGCGTTCTCGTTGTCGCTGCATGCGACGGCGACCAGGGTGACCGA
>JAYTBL010000014.1:0-2270 GCA_043736975.1 Polyangiaceae bacterium | reverse complement strand
TCGCGCCGGCGGGGCAGGGCGTGGTGGGGCAGGTGCGCTTGCCTTCGGACGACTCGCTGAGCGCGCGGCCGCCGAAGTAGGCGCCGACGCCGAGGCCGACCACACCGAGACCGATGACCGTGATGCCGACCGCGCGCTGGGCGCCGCCACGGCTGGTCTCGGCGGCGGGCTCGGCGGGCGGCGTGATCAGCGAGACCGGCGCCGACGTCGTCTGCGTCGTGGAGACGGGCGTGCGTGCATCTTCGAGCTTGTCGACGACGATCTCCACCGTGCCCGCGCCCGCGAGGCGCACCACGTAGCTGCGAGCGATCTTGCCCTTCGCGGAGACGTCGACGCGGTGCTCGCCGGGATCGACCGGCACCGCGGTGCCCCAGTCGCTCGCGGGCAGCGTCTCGCCGTCGCGCTTCACGTCGTACGCGACCTTGTCGTTCTGCGGAACGCGCACCACGACCTTCGCGAGCTGCGGCTCCATCACGGTCGCGCGCTTCTGCGCGGCGTTCGCGAGATCGGCGCGGCCCACCCGCTTGCCGAGCGCGGCGGCCTCGTTGAGCTCGCCCCACGCGGTCGCGGTCTTGCCCTGACCCTCGTGACAGAGGGCGAGCGCGAGCAGCGTGCCGGCGCCGGGATCGAGGCGCTGGCTCTCGGCAAGCTTGGGGCAGGCCTCGTCGTACTTCTTCGAATCGAGGAGCGTGCGCCCCTCGCGGAAGAGCGCGTCGGCCTGGGGCGAGGGAGCGTCGGCGTACGCGATGCTCGGCAGCGCCACGAGGACGAGAGCGGCCGAGGCAGCGCGCTTAGCGGCGGTCGTCGAGAAAGCGGCGAAGTTCATCGTCGGAGGCCTTGGGCACGGGGTGAATCGGAGCGGCAGCGGACTGAACGAGCGGGTCGACGGTGGGGGCCGGTGCCTTCGGTGCCGCCGCCGCTGCACGCGCGCGCGGCGCGGCGGGTGCGGCGCGCAGATCGGCGACGGCGATCGGCGCGGGCGCGACCGGTGCGGGTGCGAGCGGCGCGAGCGTGAGCGGCGCGCGCGGCAGCGGGGCCTCGGCCACGGGCGGCGGCGGCGCGGCGACGATGCCGGCGGCGGCCGCAGCCGGCGCCTCGGTGGAGATCCGCGTCGAGCCGACGCCGATGATCACGCCGATCGCGACGCATGCTGCGGCGGCGAAGATCGGGATACGCGAGCGTGCGGGCGGCGCTCCGTTCAGCGTGGCGGCGAGCGAGGAGCGCAGCGGCGCGGGCGGCGGCGCGACGGTGATGGCCGTCGGCGGGGTCGACTGGCTGATGACGCTCGGCTCCGGAGTCCGGTCGAGCGACGGGACGGGCGTCACGCGCTCGTGCGGGTCGTCGGGCAGGAGCGACTTCGCGGTCGCGCGCTCCACCAGGTCCTCGAGGACGAGCGCCTCGTAGGGGCCGGTGGTCTCGACGACGAGCGTCGAGGCGCGCTTCGCGAAGACGGGCTGCGTCCCGAAGGGCGCGAGCTTGGCCGCGAGGACCTGCATGGTGCCGGGGCGATGCGCGGGGTCACGCGCGAGGCAGGCATCGACGAGATCGCCGAGGCCATCGGGAACGCCGGCCAGCATCGCGGGCTCGTCGAGCGCGACCGAGAGGTTCACGGTGGACGGCGAGTCGGCGGCAAAGGGCGGCGCGCCGGCGAGCATCGTGTAGAGGAGAACGCCGACGCCCCAGGCATCGGAGCGGTGATCGGGCTCGCGGTTTCCCTGCAGCAGCTCGGGCGCGCTGATGGACAGCGACTCGAGCGTGCGCGCGTCGAGCGGCAGCATCCGGAGGGCGCGCGAGATCCCGAGGTCGACGACCTTCACGTGGGTAGCGCCCGCGTCGGACCACGCCAGGCGAACGGTGCTGGTGCTCAGCTCGCCGTGCACGATGCCGATGGCATGCGCGGCGGCGAGGACCTCGCAGACGGCGACCGCGACGTCGACTGCGCTCTCGGTGGGGAGTGACCCGACGCGCGCCAGGAGCTCACGCAGGGACTCGCCGGTGCGGGCCTCGCGGACGAGGAACGGATGGCCATCGGGGGTGACACCCACCTCGCGGATCACGGCCACGTTCGGCGACTGGAGCGCGGACGCCCGGCGCGCCTCGGCGAGGAAGCGGAGGCGAACGGGATCGAGCCCGTCGTCCATGGCGAGCAGGACCTGCACCTCCACGGGAGCGCTGCCTTTCTTGGAAGGAGTTGCAGCGAGATAGGCACACGCGCGGTCCGCCCGGAGGAGCGAGGTGACGCGGTACTGTCCAGCGAGCAAATCCCCGGC
>JAYTBL010000013.1:0-5841 GCA_043736975.1 Polyangiaceae bacterium | reverse complement strand
AGGCGCGAGGCGTGCCCGGGATCCGCGGCCGAGGATGCTCGATGTCATGGAGGACGTACGCGTCGTCGGTGACGAACGCGGCCTGATGCGCGAGCCGGAGCGGCGACGGGATCGCGGCCGGACCGACGACGCTGACGTGCAAGCCCACCGATGGCCTCCTCAATACCGCTCGAAGGGAACGGGATGGTGCGGCGGCTCGCGGACGAACGCACGGATGAAGTCGAGCGCCGAGACCATGCCCACCGCGATCCCCTGCTCGTCGACCACCACGAGGTGATGGACGCCGTGCTCGGCGAGCAGGCGCGCCCCCTCCTCCACGCCGCCGTGGTCCGCGGGGTCGAGGTCCCGCAGCGAGACGACGCCGACCGGACGATGCTCGGTGTCGAGCACCGGCACGGCGGTGACACCGAACTTCACGATCTGCGCCCGCGCCAGGGAGAGGCGATCGCCCTCCTGAATATAGAGGAGCTTGGGATTCATGATGTCGGCGACGGTGACAGTCATCCGAGGCGCTGCCGCAAGGCTCGCGCCAGGCGCACGACCTTCGAAAAAAGCGCGTCTTCGCCGCACGAGGCGCAAGCCCTGCGCGGGGCCGCGCAAGTTGCTCGGCTGACGACGCTCGGTCTCGTCGCCTGTCCGGTGCCGTCATTTGGCGGAGCGCCGCGGGCGACCGATGTTCTTCCCATGGGCTCTTCACGGGAATCGCGCTGGTCGATGGTCGCGGGCATCCTCGTCAGTGTCCTGTCCGCGGCGGCGTGCACGCACACGACCGTCGGAACGATGGACCTTTCCTCGGATCCCCCGGTGGGCGCGTTGGGGGACGGAAGGAGCACGACCACGCCGAGCTCGTCATCGCCGCCACCATCGCCGGTCGCGCCGGTCGCGCCGGTCGCGGTCGGGCCTCGGGCCGAGCTTCCCGCGGTGCCGGACGTGCAGATTCCGGCTACCGCGAGCGCGCCTTTCGCCAAGCCCGAGCCGGCGCCCGCGCCCGCGCCCAGCACGCCGCGCAACCCCGCTGCTCCGAGCGGCGTGCTTGTCGTGCCCGAGGGCCCCGCGGGCGATCTCGCGGCCGAGGCGGCGTTGCTCGACGAGGCGCGCGAGGCGGTCGCGCGGCGTGACGGCGCCGGCGCGCTCGCGCTTCTCGCTCGGCACGGGCGCACGTTTCCCCATCCTGCGCTCGCCGACGAGGCGTTCGTCCTGCGCGCCGAGGCGCTAGCCGTTCAGGGGGAGGGGGCGCGGCTGCGGGCGCTTGCGCTGCCGTGGCTCGCAACCCATCCGGCGAGCCCCTACGCTCCGCGCGTACGGCGAGCGGTCGCGCAAGCGAGCCCTCGACCGGTGGAGGCGTCGGAAGAGGCCGCGCCATGAGGGCCGTGTCGATCATGCCCGCGGCGGCGGCGTTGGTTCTCGCCGCCTGCGGCGCTCGCCTGACGGTGGGTTTCGTCGACGCGCCCGACGCGGGTGACCTCGACGAAGGGGGCCGGCCTCCGCCTCCGTTCGCGGAAGACGCGGGGCGACGCGAAGCCAGCGCGCCCTCCCCCGGCTGCGCCGACAAGAATTGCAGCGACTTCTGCCGGCCATGCGAGGACGACGCCGCGGCCTGCCCTCCAGCATCGGTCTTCCACGTGTGCTCGAGCATGGGCCAGTGCTTGCCCGAGCAGCCCGGATGCATCGTCATCCAGGAGCTCGACGGCGCTCTCCCACCGGCGACCTACGTTCCGTGCGCGGGTCGCGCCTGCGGCGCGGCGTGCACCTCGTGCGAAGTCGGTACCGCGGGCTGTTCGTCGCCCGTGACAGGCGTCTGCCAGGTGGACGGCGTGTGCGCCACAGGTTCGGCGGACTGCCGATGATTGCGTGATCAAACCGCTGGCGTGCGGGAATCAGGCGGCGAACCCACTCGATAGGAGCTTCCCATGCGCTTCGTTCTCGCTACGTCTCTTTGTGCCATCCTGCTCGCCGCGTGCGCGTCTGCGGCGCCGCCCACCCCTCGCGACGGCGACGGCGACGGTGAGGGCAAGAACGGTTCACCGCTCGCGTCCGGCAGCGCCGCCGCTCCGGCGCCGCCCGCTCCCGCGGCGCCCGCGCCGGCGTACGCACCGTGCGACGGGAAGAAGACCGGCGACGCGTGCACGCTCTGTGACCCGACCGACAGCGCGTGCGTCGAGACGATGGTCCTCAAAGCGTGCGACGCGAGCGGCAGCTGCCTCTGATCACTGCGTGCAGAATTCACCCGGCTTCGTGCAGATCGCGCTGAGCGGATTGCAGCAGACGAGGCCGGGGGCGCAGACGTTCGCGCCGCACTCCACACCGCCCGCGCCCTTTGCCTCGTTCAGCACCTGGGACTTTCCGGACCGCGTGAGCTCGATGGCGCGCGGTGCGCCGACGACTGCCACGGTGGCGGCGAACGCGAGCTGGTAGCGCCGCACCGGCGCGCCCTTCGGCACCAGGCGAAGCGTCTGCTTGCTTCCGCTGCGGAGGATGCTGAAGCGGCCCGACTCCTCGATCGGCATCGCGAGGCAGCTGACGCCGCCGGCAGGCGCGGGCGGGCACACGGCGATCGACGCCTCGTACCAGCCGCCGGCCTTCAGCGTGAGCGAGCTGAGCTCCTTGGCCTGCGCGCTGCCATCGGTCCACTTCGCGAGGAAGCTGTCCGCGCGCAGCTCGCTCTCGCTGCTCTCGGCGAGAGCATCGTCCCCGAGCTCTTCCTCGGTGGCGGCGTTGGAGCCGCCGTCGCTGCACGCGATCAGCGAGAGGGCGACGAGCGAGCAGGCGAGCGCGGACGTGAGAGACGAACGGGTGAGCATAGGAAGACCTCTTGATGGTGGGTGAAGCGCAGCCTCGCGGCCTGCGTACCTACCAATGCCCACCTCGGCTCACATTGATCGCCGAATCGTGATCGACATGTCGACGGACGTTTTCGAGATCAACAGAGGCCATCGCGGGAATGCCGGACCTTCATGACGACGCTCTGCCTCGACCAGCTGATCGCGACCGACGGCGCGTTCGTCGGGCGCGTCCTGCGGCGCGCCGGGGTGTCCGACGACGCGATCGACGACGCGCAGCAGCAGGTCTTCCTCGTCGCCGCGCGAAAGCTCGCGATGGTGCGCGCGGGAGCGGGCCGCGCGTTCCTTCTCGCGATCGCGCTCAACGTTGCCGCGCACGCGCGTCGCCGCGTCGCGCGCCGGCGCGAGGTCAATGGCGACGAGTGCGAAGAGGTGCAGGACTTCGCTCCCCTCCCGGATGATGCGCTCGACGCGGCCCGCCTCGCCGCGGTCGTCACCAGGACGCTCGACACGCTGCCCAACGACCTGCGCGTCGTCCTCGTGCTGGTCGACGTCGAGGAGCATACGATGGCGCACGTCGCAGACCTGCTCGAGATCCCACCTGGCACCGTCGCGTCGCGCCTCCGGCGGGCCCGCGCGGAGCTCGCCGAGAGGGTGGCGCGCGTCAGGCCGTCGCGACGTTTGCGCGTAGCGCGCCCGAGCAGCAACTAGCAACCGTCCCGCTGCGCGGTAACGAGGGCGTCGACGCCCTCGGGAGCGTACGAAGCGACGAGGCGGTCGCAAGGCCTTCGAGAGTTCTGATCGACGAGGATCCCGCGCGGAGCGGCGTCTCCCCCGAAGCCGCGGTCAGAGCGCTGCACAGCGCCTCGGCGAACGCACTCGCCGTGCCGAAACGTCTCTCACGCTCGCGGGCCATCGCCCGCTCGACGACCTCCGCGAAGGCCAGTGGAAGGTCCGGTCGTGCTTCCCGAAGTCGAGGATCTTCACGAACGCAGCGCCGTTGCGCTCGAGCACGAAGAGATTGGCGGGCTTGATGTCCCGATGCACGACGCCCGCATCGTGAGCGGACGCGAGCGCACTGCACACCTGCAGGGCGAGCTCCACGAGCTGGGCGAGTTTGGCGTTCTCCGCTTCGTGAAGGTGCGAGGCGAGCGTCCGTCCCTCGAGCAGCTCCATCAAGATGTAGGCCTGCCCGGAGGCGAGGCAGCCGGCATCGTAGACTTCGAGGACGTGGGGGTCTGCGATACGGCTCGCCGCGGACGCTTCGCGAAAGAAGCGAATGACGTTCTGCTGGTCAGTGCTGCAGGTCAGGAGCTTGAGCGCGCGCCGGTGTCCCGTCAGCTCGTGGAGCACCTCGTAGACCGTCCCCATACCGCCTTGCCCCAGCGTCCTGATCAAGCGGAAGCGACCATCGACGAGAGGGTGCTGCGACCGCGCAGGAATCATCGGGCGTTCACCGAGAGCGAATCGACGTCGATGTACAGCGGCGAGGCTGGCGAGGTGCCCTCGGCGGCGCGAGAGGCGAAGCAGACGATCGCTTGCTCCGTCCCCGGGGGGAGATCACGCCACACGCCGCCCGCGATCGATTGGACGTTCTTCCATGTCCAGCCGCTGATGGGGAGCGCGAGCGAGATCGGGCTCCGCCCGCTGTTGCTCGACCATCCCGCGCCGTACGTACGCGCTCAGCGCGACACGCGGGCGGGGCGTCGGGAACGACGGCGAGCACGTCCAGTACACGCCAGGCGCGTCGGCGCGAAGGCGCAAGTAGCCCGCGCCCTGCGCGGCGTCACCGAGGCCCTGCGCAAGCGAGAACCGCCCCGCCGCCTCCGCGCCGGCCCCTCCCACGCTGAAGCCGCTCGTGCCCCGCTCGAAATTACCTCCGGGCACTGCGCTCTGCCGCCCCACGACCACGCCCAGCGCAGCGCGGGGTCGGTCGCGTGAGTAACCCATGCCCCAGCGCCGCTCTCCGTCGCCCCCGCACGCTCCGTCCTGGTAGTCCCACAGGCCCCAGTTCGTGACGCTGTCGATGCCCAGCGCACCGGCCTGCTCCAGGACACGTCGGAGCGAATCCGCCTGGAGCGCTTCGTCGTTTCCAGGAGCACACAGCGCGCTACCAAACTCGCCGATCACCACGGGAACGCCCGGGAGGCCTGCGCGGACCTGGCCCACGACCTCCGCCAGATCGGCGTTCGTTCCTTCGGCGGGGTAACTGTGGACCTCGGTGACGGCGAGCGCGACGTCGGCCGAGCGCAGATCCCGCGCGAAGGTCGAGGCTTCGCCGCCCATGAGAACGTCGCCGCCTCGCTTTCCTCCCGGGACGCGCACCGCACGAAAGAGCTCTTCGACCATCGGGCCGCTGACCTGGCTCCAATGGACTCCGCCCGGACGCTGGAACGAATACGAGACCTCGGTGGCGACGTTGACGTACGCGATGGCGCCGTCGAGCCGCGCGGCCGACACGCTCTCGAGGATGCCGTTCTCCCACGCTGCGAGGTCGCGTCCAATCTGCCGCGGCCCCTCAGGGATCCCGAGCAGGCCGTACGCGATGTCGTAGTGATTCGGTACGCTCGGGTCGTTGAACGCCCCGTCGCGGCCGCGCAGCTGCAGGGCGCGAGCGCCATTCCCGAGAACAGCGGCGGGATCCCGATCTTGACCTGAGTGACGCCGAGCGCGGCGAGAACCACGACGTCCTTGCGAAACTCCGCCTGGACCTCGGGGACGTCCCAGTCGGTGGTCGCCCAGGTGCCCGCGTAGCGCGGCACGGCGTAGAAGAACGCTACGCGGGTCGAGCCTCCGCGCGGCGGCTCCGGTCGACTCTCGACGACCGGCGAGCGACTGAGGGCCTGGTCGTCAGGGGACGCCGACGAACACGAAGCGAGGGCTACCAGCGCGACAGCGGGGGCAAGGCGGAAGGGGCTCATGATCCGCTGCGTTCATCACGCGCCGTGCCACGAGGGCCGTTGCGCGGATCGACGAGTTTTCCAGCGTCACGGTCGAAGGAGCGCGCGTCGTCCGCGAGGCCGGGATCCGGCGCCTGGCCCCAGCGCGATCAAGATCGGTC
>JAYTBL010000012.1:0-2271 GCA_043736975.1 Polyangiaceae bacterium | reverse complement strand
TGCAGGCCGTCCCGCAGCACGGCCTCGAAGGCCTCGCGGTTGTCCTCCCAGCGCTCGGCGAGCACCTTCGGCAGGCGACCGAGGCTGCTCTTCGACGGTGTCATGCTGCCGACGCGCTCGAAGAGCTCCGCGCTCTTTCTCGGCGTCATCTGCGTCACCGCCCACAGCGCTTGCTGCGCCGCGCGCGGGGTCCAGAATTCGCCGACGATTCCGAGCGCCAGCTCCATCGGGCTGACGCACCGCCCGTCCGCATCCTTCCTGTCCTTGTAGAGCGTCCGCTCGACGACCACCTCGCCCGCCGAGGTCATGTACGTCTGCGATTGCCGCAGCACGCGGCGATGAACCTTGCCCGCGATCACGACCGCATCGGCATCCACGTCGTGCCGGGCCATCTCGCCGGCGACGATGTCGCGCTCCGCTTCCATCATCCGCTCGTGCAGCTCGCGCTCGAACTCCTCGAACGCTCGCGGTCCCGTCTTCGACCTCATGTCCGCAGTTTCGAGGAACTTGCGGAGCTTCTCCAGAGGCGTCGACTTCACCTCCTCCAGGTCACACGTGGCCGCTCGCGTGACCGCTACTCGACTCGGGCTCTTCATGTCGCTGGCAACGCCCGGCAGATCGCGGAAATTCCCGGCGTTCACGCGTCACGGTCGGATCTCCACCCTGTCCACAGTTCCACAGACTCTACTACTGATTTGTGATTTTGTTCTGAGAGGAGGCGAGAGACGGAGGTCTCGCGTCAGCGGCGGCGCGCCTTTGTCTTCGTCGGCGAGAAGCTCTGCGAAGGATCGGCCTCGAGTGTGGCGAGCCCGATCCGCAGGGCCTCGCGGGCGATGGCGTTTCGGCTGGCTATGGGAATGCTGTCGGCGAGCGCGTCGAGCCGCTTCATGTCCTCATCGCTGAGGCGGAGGGCCATTTGGCGTGCGAGCTTGTCATCGGTCGTCATCGTCGAGCTCCTCGCGCAGCGCCCCTCCCGAGACGATGCGCACGAACGCGCAGAAGCGTGGCCACGGCTGCGTTAACGCGCAGGCGTGGAAGCGTCGGGCGAAAGCTCCGGGTGCTCGTTGCGGAGGGCGAGATCGACCACCTCCGGTCCCCATGCGCACTCGAGACCGGGGGCCCGCTGAGCACCGCCGCCGGCAAGCAGCCGCCGTAGCGCTCCGGCAGTCTCTCCATCCCGCAGATCGCCGCCGCTGCTCGTGATTGGCCTGTCGTTCGCGGCGGGCGTGGTGCGCGTTCGTCAGCAGCGCGGCGGGCAGTCTGCCCGAGCTCGTCCTGGCGCGCGTTGCGCTTTCGTTCCTGGCCGTGGCGATCGTGGTCTTCCGCGGCGTCGAGTTGGCCGTATGCTGGGCGGCGCATGAAACGAAAGCCCCAGCTGACGAAGCGTGAGAAGAAGGCCATGGCGCCGCCCCGGCCCGCGCAGCCTGCCCCCCAGGGCGGCGGTCACATCCATTGCATCGCGTGCGGCAAGCACCTCGACCCCAACGACTTCGAGGCGCCCGCGACGGCGACCACGATCACGTGCGACCACGGCTCGCAGTTCCCCACCTGCGTGAAGTGCATGGTGAAGAGCACCTCGCTCGTCAAGGAGCACGACGCCTCGAACCAACCCGTCCGCTCGGCGACCGCCTGGCACTGACCCGCCACCCGACCTCGCAGCGCAGCTAGCGGATCATGCGCCACGCGTCGCCGCCCTCGGGCAAGCGCTGCGGCGAGTAGAAGCCGGCGAGGCGCTGCGCCTGGCGGAAGCCCTCGCTCTCGTAGAGAGTGATCGCGGCGCTGTTGCCCGTCGAGACGTGGAGCGCGACGCGCGCGAACCCGCGCTGGCGAGCGGACCGCAGCGCCGCCTTCACGAGCGCGCGGCCGAGGCCCATGCGCTGGTGCGCGGGGTCGACGGCCAGGCCGGAGATCTCCAGCACGTCGTCCTTCGGGCGCAGGCCGACGAAGCCTACGACCGGCCCGCCTCGCTCGGCGCGCGCGACGAACAGCACCGGCGGCAGATCGCCGCCGAAGACCATGGGCAGGCTGGAGTGCGGGAACACCGCGACGTCGAGCGCGTGCGCCTGCGCGAGCGCGACGAGGTCAGCGCCCACCGGCTCGATCACCGATCCGTCGAGACGAGCCATGGCGCCATTCTAGGCCACAAATTCAAGGGAGTCGCGATCTCGTCGGGTACGCTCTTCGATGAAGCGCGAGAGGAGCTCGAGTGACACGGATCACGCTGCACACGTTCGACGAGGTCCTCGATTCGGTCGACGTCGCGCCCGGCGC
>JAYTBL010000011.1:0-5842 GCA_043736975.1 Polyangiaceae bacterium | reverse complement strand
GCGAGCTTCGAGCCGAAGGTCTTCATGGCCTGCCAGAATGCTCCGGAGCTCGGCGGTATTCCGCGGCGCGGTCGCTGCCGGCGGTGGTGGTTGGTCATGGCAGGTCAGCGCGTGCTCGCCGTCATCGCGAGCTTGACGGAGTGAAAGCCCGCGGAGCGTTGGTTCCATGGCGAGAGCGTCATCGCCATGACGCAAAAGGGTGCGATCTCCATGGACCGGCCCTTGCGACCAACAATTCACCCCCGATGGCACCGAAACAGTTCCTGAACGCGATGACCCTGGCCGCGCTCCTCCTCCTGCCTGCGGCGGCGCATGCCGATCCGGATGCCAAGGCTCCGGCGGCGCCCTCTCCCGAGGAGGCAAACAGCCTGCTCGTCGCCGGCAACGAGCGCTTCGTGCACAACGCCTCGACGCACCCGCGCCAGTCGGCGAAGCGCGTGAGCGAGATCGCGACCGGGGAGCACCCGTTCGTCACCGTGCTCTCATGCTCCGATTCACGCGTCCCGCCCGAGCTCCTCTTCGACCAAGGTCTGGGGGACGTCTTCTCGGTGCGCGTCCCGGGCAACGTGGCCAACCGCGACGAGCTGGCCTCGGTCGAGTATGGCGTCGAGAACCTCGGTACGCCGCTGCTCGTCGTCATGGGGCACACGAAGTGTGGCGCCGTCACCGCCATCGCCAAGCACGTCGCCGTCCCCGGTCACATGCCCGCGCTCCTCGCGAAGATCGGGACCGCCGTCGAGACCGCGCACTCCAAGCTGCCGCACGCGAGCGACAGCGAGGTCGTCGCCGAGGCCGTCCGCGCCAACGTCTTCGAGTCGATGGCCACGATGCTGCGCGAGAGTGAGCTGGTTCGCGAGCGCGTCGACAGCGGCAAGACCCGCATGATCGGCGCCGTCTACGATCTGACCACCGGCACCATCACTTGGCTGGGGCCGCATCCCGAGCAGACGCAGCTGATCGCGAAGGCCAAGACGAGCGAGCCGGCCGACCATGGACACGGCGCGCCGAAGGAGGCGCACGGCGCGGCGAAGGACGCCCACGGCGACGCGCCGAAGCACGGCGACGCCGGCGCAGGCCACGACCAGCCCGGCGAGGCCCACGCGGAGAAGGACGCGCACCAGCCCGCGCCGCTTCCCCTCCCGCTGCCGCCGAACCCGATCTCCTTCGCCGTGCTCGCGCTGATCTGCACGCTCGGTGGCGGCATCTCCGGCCGTCTCAGCGCGAAGTAGCGGTCGTCAGGGGTCAGCTCATCGCGTTGCGGCCACCGTCCTCCGAGAGTAGTCACTCCGGGTGATGCGGCGCTGCCGCTCCCTCCTCCTCTTCGCCCTCGCCCTGGCCAGCCCCCCCTCGCCAGCGTCGCCTGCTCGACGGCGAGCGATCCCGTCGCGAACGGCGTGCCGGACGCTGCGTCGCCCACCGGGCTGCCCACCACGTTCGGCGGCGACCGCCCCGTCGAGCTGCGCGTGCCCGCGGGGTACGATGCGTCGCGCCCTGCGCCGCTCCTCCTCGTGCTCCACGGGTACGGCGCGGGCGGCGCGATCAACGACGGGCGAGACGTAGAGAAAGCCCTTCTCGTCGGCGAGGACGGCACCGTCGACAAGAGCGGCAAGCGCTTCTGGAACGCCAACGACGGCTGCTGCAATTTCGACGGCACGAACGTCGACGACGTCGGCTACCTGCTGTCGCTCGTCAAGGACATCCGTGCGGCCTACTCGGTCGACCCCAAGCGCATCTTCGTGATGGGCCACTCCAACGGCGGCTACATGACGAACCGCCTCGCGTGCGACCACGCGGAGACGTTCGCCGCTGCCGTGAGCTGGGCGGGCGCGAACTGGAGCGACCCGGCGCGGTGCGCGCCCACCAGCCCGATCGGCTTCCTCCAGATGCATGGCACGAAGGACGTCAGCGTCCCCTATGGTCCCGGCACCGATGGGCCGACCAAGGTGCCTCATGCGGGCGCAGTGGGCACCGTCGCGACCTGGGCCACGAAGAACGGCTGCAGCGCGCAGCTCACCGCCACCTCCGAGGCGCTGCACGTGAGCGAAGGTAGCCCCGCCGCCGACACCAAGGTCTCGCGCCACGAGGGCTGCCTGGCCAACGGGGCCGCCGTGCTCTGGCCGGTCGAGGGCGCCGAGCACCTCTTCACGTTCACGCCCGATGCCGTGGGTGCGCTCTGGAAGTTCTTCGAGACGCACGCCAAGCCCTGATAAACTTCGGGGATCGACTGCGCCGGGAAGATTCCTCTTTCACGGCCCGTACATCGGCCAGGGGCCACCAGGTCAACATGCTTAGAATCAAGTCGGCGAAGCTCGCGCCCGCTCTCGCGTTCGTCCTCTCCAGTGGGTTCGCGGTCGCGCTCTCCATGAGCGCGTGCGCCACCTCGCAGAAGGCGTACATCGGCGACGAAGGCGGCCTCGACGAGGCGGGCCTGCCCATCGAGGGCGGGAGCGAGGAGGGCGGAGGCGGTGAAGGCGGCGCCGACAGCGGCCCCGGCAGCCGGCGCATCGCCTGCGGCCCCACGTTCTGCCGCTCCGACGAGAAGTGCAGCTCGAGCTCGTGCATGTACGACTGCACCGGCACCAAGGTGCCCGGCGACTACGCGACCATCACGTCGGCCGTCACCGCGCTCGCCGCCACCGGCGCGGACGCCACGATCTGCCTCGGCGCCATCCAGGCCGGCGAGTCGGTGTCGATCTCCGACGTCAGCGCGCGCAACAAGCGGCTCAAGATCATCGCCACCGTTCCGCTCCAGACCACGCTGGGGAGCGTGACCGTCGGGGCGGGCTTCTCCGAGGTCACGCTCGTCGGCTTCGGCACGTCGGCCACGATGAACGTGAGCGGCGCCGCGAAGGTGATCCTGCGCGACCTCAAGCTGCAGAGCGCGAGCGGCGCGGCGCTGCAGATCCGCACCACCTCGGGCGTCACCACGCCGTCCGTGATCACCGTCGACGGCTGCGACATCGGCTCGTCCACCGCGAGCGGCTACGGCGTGTACGTCGACAACACGTACACCTCACCGCTCGATGTCTCGGTCACGAACTCGTACATCCACGGCGGCAGCTACGGCGTCTACCAGTACGGCTCGGGCGGCACGCTCTCGCTGAAGCTGGTGAACAACACGATCGACAAGGCGCAGTACGGCATCAACCTGAGCGGGTCGGGCGCGGCCACCGTCGCGTACGTCAACAACATCATCTCCAACAGCACGATGGTCGGCGTCACCGTGGGCACCGGCCTCACCAGCGTCACGCATTCGAACAACGCGCTCTTCGGCAACACCACGAACTTCGCGGGCTCCGCGGTCGAGGGCACCGGCTACGTGAAGACCGACTGCCAGCTCGAGCTGACCACCGGCGTCCCGCAGACCAAGACCGGCTCGCCTTGCCGCGGCGTCGGCAAGACCGACGGCGCGCCCGCCGTCGACTTCTGGAACGCCTCGCGCGGATCGAAGATCGATCTGGGCGCGGTGCAGGGCTCCTGACCTCGTCGACGATCACGCTGCACGAGCACTCCGGTGACTCCGGCGAGCTCGTGGTCACGCAGCTCACCGTCGAGGACGGCGCGCTCGCGCTCGTGATCGGCGGCGCGCGCCATCCGCTGCCCGACGGCGCGCTGCCAGCGGTCATGCGCCGCTTCGGCAAGCCGCTCGAGATGGACGCGCCGCCCGCGGAGGAGACGCTCGATCTCGGTGCCGGCGCGACGCTGGCGCGTTTCCGTTTCCTGCGCCGCTATGACGTGATCGCGCGTGACTACCTGGTGTACGCCGCGCCCGCGGCCGAGCCGCTCTGCGAGATGGCCACGGCGGTGACCGCCGCGCTCGAGCACCTCGCGCGCCGCCTTGCCGCGCTCGCCGCGTACGATCGGTAGGCTATTCGAGGCCGGTGGCGCGCTTCACGATCCCCTTCACCTTCTCGGCGGAGAGGCCGGCGGCCTTCGCGATGGCCTTGAGCACCTCGGCCTCGGACTTCTCTACACCGTTCGTGGCCCGCGCCACGAACGCCGCGACGAGCAGGCCGGCCTCGGGCTGACCGAGCTCCTTGAGCGCCTCGCCCACCTTGGTCGCGCGGACGTCGGCGCCTTCCTTCTCGGCGCGCGTCGCGCACTCGTCGAGCAGCGTCTCAGTCTCCCACTCGATGACCGAACCCTTGCTCAGCAGCTCCACGGCCTTCGTCAGGATCGCGCGCTCGGCGGCGTCGACCTCGCCATCGGCCCGCGCCGCGAGATAGCCCGCCTCGACGGCATGCGCGAAGACGCTGCTCTGATTCGGGACCTTCAGGTCGTCGCGGATCTGGTCGGCATAGTCTTCGAGGGTCAGGGTCTTCGCCATCCCCGCAGCATAGAGTGCTGAGCGCCGCGCTCAAGGGTCGCGGTGACCCCACCGATCCGTGTAGATCACTACCATGCGACCCGGGCTCTCTCTGGCTCTCGCGCTGGTGCCGATTGCGCTGGTGTTTGTGCCGCGGACGGCGTTCGCGGACGACGACCTCGTTCTCGATTTCGGCGGCGTGACCCTCGAGACGCGCAAGGTGCTCAAGGGGAGCTTCACGCAGGGCACCGCCGGCGCCGAGACGACGCACGACAAGGACGAGGAGCCGGCCCACCAGGTCACCCTCTCGCGCGACTTCTGGATGGGGAAATACCCGGTCACGCGCGAGCAATTCGCGAAGTTCGTGGCCGACACGCGCTACGTCACCGAGGCGGAGAAGGGCGAGAGCGGCGGTCAAGGCTGGGACGGCCATCAGCTGGTGCAGCGCAAGGACTTCACCTGGCGCAAGCCCGGCTTCACCCAGACCGACGAGCATCCCGTCGTCCTCGTCACCTACGGCGACGCCACCGCCTTCACGGGCTGGGCCTCCCGCAAGACCGGCAAGCGCGTTCGCCTGCCCACCGAGGCCGAGTGGGAGTACGCCGCGCGCGCCGGCACCGCGAGCCTCTGGTACGCCGGCAGCACCGAAGGCGAGGCGGGCGCCATCGGCTGGTTCAAGGCGAGCGCGGGCAACGGTACGCGGCCCGTGGGGCAGAAGAAGGCGAACCCGCTCGGGCTCTTCGACATGTCGGGCAATGTCTTCGAGTGGTGCCGCGACTTTTACGGCCCGTACCACGATGCGGCCGTCACCGATCCCGAGGTCACCACGAACCCCACCGCCGAGGCGGATCGGCGCGTCCTGCGCGGCGGATCGTGGCTCCGCGACGTGAAGCGCTCGCGCAGCGGCGCGCGCTATCGCAACGCGCCCGGCAGCCGCAACGCCGACAACGGCTTCCGCGTCGTCGTCACCAACGAGGAGACGGTCGCGCCCGGCCTCAACGGCGGCGCCGACTTCGCGCCGGCCAGCCCGGTGGGCGTGAACGGCAGCTCTGGCGGCGGACCGACGACGTCGTCGAGCGGCGGCCCGCTCGCGGACGGCGACCCCGTGCGTCTCGAGCCGATCGCGACGACCACCGATTCGTTCTCCTGGACCGTGCTCCTCGCCGCGCCGCTCGCCACCGCGAGCGCGGTGGTGGCGTGGATGCTCCTGCGGCGCAAGCGCGCGCCTGCCGCCGTGGCAGCGCCCGCTCCGCCCACGACCACGACCTCGTCGAACGGGATGACCACGCGCATCGGCGCCGACGGCTTCTTCGTCCGCGTACCGGGCGCAGCTTCCGGGGCCCGCGCGCGCTACGAGTGCCTCGTGAACGGCACGCAGGTGTCGGACGTCGTCCCGCTCGAGGGTGACGAGACGTTCGTCTACACGGGCTCGCCGCCGACGGGCGTGCGCATCGTGGAGATCGTCCAGGGCCCTGCGCCCGGCTACCGCACGCCGGATCGTCCGCCTGCGCCGCTCGTCGATCCCGACCTCGGTCC
>JAYTBL010000010.1:0-2272 GCA_043736975.1 Polyangiaceae bacterium | reverse complement strand
CCGCGGGGATCCCGGCCGGAAACATCACCGTCCTCGAGCAGTACGGCGACTTTCTCGCCGGCACGCGCATCACCCCCGCCAACGTCCCCGCCGGCATCAAGGTCGTCACCCACGGCAACGGCAACGCGACCATGGAGTACCGGCTCATCCCCGGCACCGGCACCAGCACCAAGTTCACGCGCTACCTCACCGAGGCCACCGCGGCGATCAACTTCGCGCTCATCAAGGACCACTCGATCTGCGGCTACACCGGTCAGCTCAAGAACATGACCCACGGCTGCAGCATCAACCCCCACGACTTCCACGTGCACCACGCGAGCCCGCAGATCGCGCAGATGTACGCGCAGGACGTCATCAAGAGCCGCGTGCGCCTCAACATCGCGGACGGCTACAAGGTCATGGCCGACGGCGGGCCGCTGTGGAAGCGCCCCGAGATGGTGAAGATCCACGAGGCGGTCTACGCGAGCACCGATCCCGTCGCGATGGACACCATCGGCTGGGAGGTCGTGGAGAAGCTCCGCGCCGACCTGAACCTCAAGACGCTCACCGAGGCGGGGCGCGAGCCCGCGTACATCAAGGCCGCGGGCGACCTCGGCCTCGGCGTCAGCGACCGCTCGAAGATCACCCTCAAAGAAGTCGCGATCTGAGCGCCTGGAGCCGATGGGGGACGCGCTGGGGGACGAGGTCCCGTCCGTCGCCATCGGCGACGTGATCGGCGGCAAGTATCGCATCGAGGACCTGATCGGCTCCGGCGCGATGGGATCCGTCTATCGCGCGCAGCACCTCGGGCTCCAGACCAAGGTCGCCATCAAGGTCCTCCGCTCGGAGCGCCTCCACGACGAGCAAGCGCAGCGTCGGTTCGCGCGCGAGGCGGGCGCGACGTCGTCGCTCCGGAGCCCCCACGCGATCCGCACGTTCGACACCGATCGCCTGCCCGACGGCGTCCCCTACATCGTGATGGAGTATCTCGAGGGCGAGGACCTGGCGGCCACGCTGGTCGCCCGCGGCGCGCTGCCCATGCTCGATGCCGTCCGCTACCTCATCGACGCGTGCGATGCCGTCGGCGAGGCGCACCGCCTCTCGATCATCCATCGCGACATCAAGCCAGCGAACCTCTTCGTCACCCGCGCGGGAATCGTGAAGGTCCTCGACTTCGGCCTCGCCAAGAACCTGCCCGCGCTCCTGCCGGAGGCCGGCTCCGAGTCGACGAAGACGAACCTCCTGCTCGGCTCGCCCCACTACATGTCGCCGGAGCAGCTGCGCTCGGCGCGCGAGGTCGATGCCCGCGCTGACATCTGGTCGCTCGGCGCGACGCTCTACCATCTGCTCTGCGGCGTGCCTCCGTTCTTCGGCTCGAACCTCTACGTCCTCATCGCGCTCATCCTCAACGACGAGGCGCCGCGGCTCGACCGGGAGCTGCCGCACGCGCCGCCGGAGCTCGCGGCGGTGGTCGCGCGGTGCCTCCGGCGCGATCGCGACGAGCGCTACCCGTCGTGCGCAGAGCTGCGTCGCGCGCTCGAGGACGTGCTCGTTCGGCTACCCGCCGCCCCCTCCGAGCGCCCGACGCGCATGGGCGCCGCGCCGCCTTCGCTCACGCAACGCGAGATGTTCACGTCGACGATGGATGCTGCGGCGCCAACGATCCCGCGCCTCTCCGACGAGCTCGACGACGTCGAGCCGACCGCGCTCGCCGAATCGTCCTTCGGCGACGACGAGGCGCTGCCGGAGACGCAGGCGCCGCCGCTGTCCTCGGTGATCCCTCGGCTCTACGACGACGAGGTCAGCTCCTCGGTACCTCCCTCCGAACAGGGAGGCACGCTGCTCATGCCGCAGACGCTCGACCGCTTGCTCGCGAAGGCACCGGGCGGTGTCCCGCGCGTCTACGACGACGACCACGAGCTCCTCCCCGACGTCACGAAGCTGATGCTCGAGTCGCCCTACCGTCCCCCGTCCTCACCGGCGCTGCCAGTCGCGCCTGCCCATTGGACGATGGAGGCGCGCGCGCCGCTGCCCCTGCCGCAACCGACCCCGGCGCCAGCGACCGCACGCACGCTGCCGATCGCCGCGGTGGTGGCGGTGCTCGCGCTGACCCTGCTCGCGGTCGGATTGCTCGCCCGCTGCGGTTAGCGACTCGCGACCGCGCCGGTGCGGCCGACCGCGTAGTCGAGGCGGATGCGGCCGAGGCGCGCGTCGACCAGCGCGTTGAGGCGCTCGAAGCGGCTCTGCGCGAGGACGATCTCGGCATCGATGAGCGTCGTCGAGGTGGCGCGCC
>JAYTBL010000009.1:0-5848 GCA_043736975.1 Polyangiaceae bacterium | reverse complement strand
AGGACGTCGGGCTCGCGAGCGCGCGCTTCGTCCGCATCCGCGATCGCGGTCAGGTCGCGTGCCCCGCGAACCCGGCGATGAAGCCCACCACGGTCGGGTTCGACCTCGACGCCGTCGCGGTGGTGAACGCGCAAACGCCCTGATTGCGAGGCAAATCGCTGTAAGGCCGCGCGCCGTTGCGGGTTGATCCGGGATGCCGCAGCGTCGATTTCAAGTGGCGACCGTCCAACCCGCATCCCTTGCGGACGATGATCCGCTACAACGCGCGAAGACGTGATCGAGGTGGGTCGCTCGGGCCCACATTCCCCATCACGCCAGGCTCGGGTTCCGGGCTATGCTCGCGCTCGCTTCCGGCACTGTAACCAAGGAGCTTCTCGTGATCCGTACCGGCTACTCCGTCTCCCTCGCGCTCGTCGTTCTCGCTGCCATGAGCAGCGCCGGATGCAGCAAGGATCCGCCGCCGGCTACGCAGCCGCAGCCCTACGCTGGTGGCTACCAGCCCGGCGCGCAGCCCGGCGGCTACCCGCAGCAGCCCGGCGCGCAGCCCGGCGCACCGCCAGGTCAGCCCGGCGCGCAGCCGTCGGCGCAGCCCGGCGCCTTCCCCGGCATCCCCGGCTTCCCCGCTCCCGCGCCCGCAGGCGGCGGTGGCGGCACCGCGCAGGCGCTCGATCCGAACCTCGCCGCGCTCGCGACGGGGCCGCTCGGTCTCTTCGCGGGCAGCGAAGCCCCCGGCATGGCGAAGGACGGCCCGGTCGTCGCCGGTAACTTCCAGGCCGGCCAGACCCTCGAGGGTCAGTTCAGCTTCCAGCCCGGCAAGTGCTACACGCTGGTCGCGCAGGGCGCCGGCGTCAGCTCGGTCGGTCTCGAGATGCAGTACGTTACGCCCGTCCCCGGCCTCGCGCCCAGCATCGGCAGGAGCGCGCAGAACGGCGCGCAGGCGTCGATCGGTGGCAAGGCGAACTGCCTGCGCCCGATCAGCCCGTTCCCGGCGAACGCCAAGTTCATCGTGACCGCGAAGGCGGGCGCCGGCGTCATCGCGGCCCAGCTCTTCTCAAAGTAATTCGACTCCGTCCGGAGGTACCCGGGACCTCCGAGATTCCATTCGTTTCCGAAGACGGCGCGATGAAAGTCGCGCCGTTTTCGTTTAAGGTCCGCTCCCCATGCTCGACATCGCCTTCATCCGTCAGAACGCCGACGTGGTCCGCGCCGCGATCAAGAACAAGCGCGTGGATCTCGATCTCGACACGCTCCTCGCTGCCGACGCCGAGCGCCGCGAGACGCTCTCGCGGATCGAGAAGAAGCGCGCGCGGAAGAACGAGATCGCGCACCTGATCCCGAAGGCGACGAAGGAGGAGCGCCCCACGCTCATTGAGGAGGGCAAGGCCGTCAAGGGCGAGCTCGAGCAGCTCGAGCCCGCCGCGACCGCCGCGCAGCACGCGTTCGACGCGCTCATGCTCCGCGTGCCGAGCATCCCTCGCCCCGAGGTGCCGGTCGGGATCTCGGAAGACGACAACGTCGAGATCCGCAAGGTCGGCACCGTGCGCACCTTCGACTTCAAGGCCAAGGACCACGTGGAGCTCATGACGCTCCATCGCATGGTCAACTGGGAGGGCCCGCGCAAGTTCGCCGGCGGTCGCTCTTACGCGCTCACCGGCCTCGGCGCGATCCTCGAGCTCGCGGTGACGCGCCTCGCGGTCGACACGCTGGTCGAGGCGGGCTTCACGATGGTCATCCCGCCAGTGATGGTGAAGGAGCGCGCGATGACCGGGACCGGATTCTTCCCGCTCGGGCGCGAGGAGGCATACGCGATCGGCGCCGACGATCTCTTCCTCGTCGGCACGAGCGAGGTGCCGCTCGTCTCGCTCCACTGCGACGACACGTTCGAGGCCGCGCAGCTCCCGATCCGCTACGCGGGGATCTCGAACTGCTTCCGGCGAGAGGCTGGCGCTTACGGCAAGGACACCAAGGGCCTCTACCGCGTGCACCAGTTCACGAAGGTGGAGCAGGTCGTCTTCTGCCTGCCGGACGAGGAGGTCGCCGAGACGCTGCACTACCAGCTGCTTGCGAACGCCGAGGCGATCCTCGCCAAGCTCGAGATCCCGTACCGCGTCGCGATCGCGTGCACCGGCGAGATCGGGCTCGGGCAGACGCGCAAGCACGAGGTCGAGTCGTGGATGCCCGGTCGCAACGAGGGCAAGGGCGCGTACAACGAGACGCACTCCTGCTCGACGCTCGGCGACTTCCAGGCGCGCCGCTCGAACATCCGCCTCCGCATGCAGGACGGAACGACGACCTACCCGTACACGCTCAACAACACCGCCATCGCGAGCCCGCGCATCCTGATCCCGCTGCTCGAGAACCACCAGAACGCAGACGGCTCGGTCACGCTGCCCAAGGCGCTCGTGCCGTACATGAACGGCCGCGAGATCCTCACGCCGCCGACCTGATCAGCGATGATGCGGCGGCTTGCGTGCGCTCGCCGCCGCGGAAGCCGAGGCGGACGCCGCCGCCGATGCGCTCGCCGAGGCCGCGGCCACGACGGCGAGCGCCTTGCGATCGAGCTTTCCGCGCGGAGTCGGATCGTGGCCCTGGAGCTCGGTCGCGGCCTGCGACGGCACGCCGATCGCGAGCCCCTCGGGGCGCCCACGCAGCACCACGAAGACCGCGACCGGCACGACGAACGACACGGCGGCCACGATCGCTACGACGAGACCGTAGCGCGGTCCCCTGCCGAGATCGGCGCTGGCCACGCTGGGCTGCGCCGGGAACGCGGGTTCGGTCTGCGCGTACGGTCGCGCATCGACCGCGGGCTGCGGCGATCTGCGCGAGACCTCGGACGGACGTGGGTCCTGCGCGAGCGCGCCGACGCTCGCGTGCTGGGGCGGCTGCGCGACCCGCAGGCCGCTCTCGGACGAGGGCGTCAGCTGCGGCGCCGCCGAGCGCGCCGCCGCCGCGCCGTGGGGGATCGTGATGCCCGGCCCGGTGGGGCGGAGGGGCGGGAGCGAGGCGATGGGGCCGCCCGACGACGCCGTCAGCTCGCCGATGATGCGCTGGAGCGGCGCGTTCGCCATGACCGCGGTCCGGTTCTCGGGGAGCTCGTCCTCCTCGAGCGCGGGGAGGCCCTCCTCCGGCGTGCTTTGGTCGGCGGCGATCACCCGAAGGATGTTTGTGAGGTGCGCCGGCGCCTGGGTGGTGATGCTCTCGGACTCGCTGTCGGCGGGGAGCGACTCCGCCTTCTTGCGTAGGTGCCTCAGCTTCTTCGTCGTGCCCTCGGTGAGGTCGTCGAGCGTCGCGTCGCCAAGGGTCTTCGGTCCCGAGGCCGTCGCCGCGGCGATCAGCGCGTCGGAGAACGCGGGGGCCTGGGTGGTCACGCTGTCGCCTTCGTCGGCGTAGGGCTCGGGGACCAGCCCACGCGTAGTGATGCTGGCGTCGGACAGCGAGGCGTGCCCGGGCCGCGTCTCCGGATCGGGGAGGCCGGGCCGGGTCTCGGGATCGGCGAGGCCAGGACGCGTGAGCACTTCGCTCGACGGCTCGTCCGGCTCGGTCGACGGCGCGGCGCTCAGGATGCCGAGCGACGCAAGATCCGGCGCGCTTGGCACGCGCGGCGCGAGCGCCTGCGTGGTGACGCCGTCGTCCTGCTCGGGCCAGGTGTCCGGCGAGAGCGCCCCCGCGGGCACGCCGGCTGCGGGCCGCGGCGACGAGGATCGCAGCCCGACCGGGACCTCGAGCGAGAGGTTACCGGGAAGCGTCCGTACTTCCGTCTCGTCGAGGAGCTCGTCTTCGGCGTTGCGGATCTGGATGATGCTCGGCAGCCCGGTGATGCTGCTCACGCCCGCGCGCGGCGCCATCGTCGTGATGCTGTCCTCGGGGTCGTCGTCGCCGTCGGCGTCCTCGAGCTCGCTCAGCTCGCTCGCGGAGCCGGCTGCCACCGGAACGGTGCTCGCGATCGGTCCGGTCAACGTGCGCAGGAGCGGCGGCTGGCGCAGGTGCGCGGCCGGCGGTCCGGCCTCGGCCGTCGTCGTGTCATCCCCACGCGTCGGGCCATCATCGACATCGAGCGCGGGCGTCCCGCTCATGGTCGGGACGTCGTCCTCCGGCAAGGATCCCACCCGGCCAGTTTACAGGGCCCACAAAAAGAAGCCTAGTGAGAGGCTTTGTCCGTCTGGGTCGTCTCCAGCCGCATGAGGTGGCTCTTCTCGGCCCACCAGAGCAGCCCGATGATCAGCGAGCGCTTGTCCGAGAGGAACGAGGGTTTTTTGCCCTCGAACGCGTGGCCAGCGAACTGGAACGCCCAGCCGACCGAGAACATCCCCGCCGCGAGCGGCAGGCCCACGATGGTGGCGCCCACCGGGATCGACGCAGCGATCAGCGGGATCCCGACCTTGTGACAGGTCTGGTTCAGCGGGTTCTGGTGATCGAGCTTGTAGCGAGCGAGGAGGTCGCTCCATTCATCGTTGAGCTGCACGCCGCTTCTCCTAGCATCCGGCGGTCAATCGTCCAGGCGCATTTTACGCCGTAAAGCGGGGCCCCCGCTGAAGGCTTGGTTGACCTCGCCGCCGAGGCCCGGTATCGATGGCGCCTCGCTCGTCGTGGTGCAGTAGCCAAGTGGTTAGGCACCGGTTTGCAAAACCGGCATATGTGGGTTCAAATCCCATCTGCACCTCAAAGAAACGCACCTCAAAGAAACGCACCTCAAAATCGCACCTCAAAATCCCGCTCAATCGTAGGGATGCATGTCGGCGCTGGGCTTGGCCGGTGCTGGCGCCAGCGACCACGGGTCCTCGGACGTCATCGGACGCTTGCCGCTGATGACCGCTGCGGCGGGTCTTGCGGGCGCCGCCGTGGTGGCGGGCGCGGCGGGCAGCGAGCGCGCCTTGCGGGGTTGGGGCGAGGCGGCGATCGTCGCGCGCGGCGCGGCCTTCCTGGCCGGAGCCACGTTCGCGACGGCCGCAGCTGCGGGCGACGCGGCGGGCTCCGCCGGTGCGGCCTCCGGTGGCGGAGCGGGCGCGGCGGGCGCGGCTGCCGTCGTCTCGGCAGGCTTCGCTGCGGTGGATCCAGAGATGTCGTTTCGCAGCGAGACGCCCTTGCAGGCGACGAGTAAGGACCCGGCGAACACCAAGGCGAGAAGGAGAGCGCGCATGCACGGGAGGGTGCAGCGCGTGTGCCGAGGCCAAGCCCCCGAAATCACTCGGGGAGCGTGTGGACGACGCAGCCACTCGTGGACCCGCGGACCTCCGCGACGCACCGAGGCTCGTGCGCGCCGCGATCCCCGGACGACGTCGCGATCCGTCACACCGCGCGAAGACGCCTCGCTCGCGGTCTGCCCGGCGCCGCGCGCACCCCGCGGTCTCGGCGAAGTCGCCAGGCTTCTCCATGCGGCACGATGCGTGCTCGAGCTGGAATCATGGCGATGCAGAGCGAGTCGTACGAAGCCCACGAGCCCTCCGAGCCGCCCGCGCGTCGTCATCCCGACGAGCAGGCGATGCTCCTGATGATGAGGGTCGTCGAGCGCGTCGAGGTCGCGAAGAGCTTTGCGAAGATCGCGACCGGGATCGTGGCGGGCGCCGCCGTGCAGCTCCGCGCCGCCGCCGACACGAAGATGGTCGCGGTCGTGGAGCGCGAAGGCGGCCTCCGGAGCCGCCTCGACCGCGTGCGCAAGATCGCAAAGGCGGCGACCGACGCCGCGGTGCACGTCGCGACCCGCAAGGCCGGCGCGGACCAGCCCGCCGACCCCGCTGCTGAGGAAAGCTAGAGTGCGAACAGGCCCGGGATGCGCTCGCCGCAGTCCGGGCAGGTATCGCCGCGGAGGCGCAGCGTCGTCGTCGTGAAGTTGTCGCGCTCCACCACC
>JAYTBL010000008.1:0-5856 GCA_043736975.1 Polyangiaceae bacterium | reverse complement strand
GGTCGAGCGCCTCGAGATCCTTGGCGGTCCGCCGCGCGGCGGCCGCGGCGCACATCGAAGCGTCGAGGACGGCGCGGATCTCCAGCCAGCCCGCGAAGACCTCGAGGTCGATGCGGCCCGCGTGGAGAAGGAGAGCGCGCACCACGTCGGGGCTGGGTGACGCGCTGGGATCGAGCGCCACGGTGCCGAGCCGGCGCGTCGGCTTCACGAGGCGATGCACCTCGAGCAGCTTGATGGCCTCGCGCACCACGCTGCGCGCGCTGCCATAGCTCGCGGCCAGCTCGTCCTCCTTCGGTAGCAGCGACCCCACGGGGATTTCCCCGTGGACGATGCGCTCCAGGAGATCGCGCGCGATCGTGTCTGCCTTGCGGTCTCCGGCTCTCACGTTCGCAGTAATAGATCAGACTTATTCAGTGTCAACGGGCGTATCCGATCTTTTCCAAGAAAGGCGCACTCTTTCGTGAGCCTGCGGCATCTTACGCGGCATGCGCTACGCGGTTGTCATCGGGGGCCTGCTCCTGCTCGTCGGGGCGCTCGTCGCCATCAAGTTCACGCAGATCTCCGGCCTCATCAAGATGGGCAAGGAGATGGAGAAGTCGGGCCCCCCGCCCGAGGTGGTCTCGACCGCGATCGCCAAGCAGGAGACCTGGGAGAGCGCGCTCACCTCCGTCGGCACCATCTCGCCCTTCAAGGGCGTGGCGGTCAGCAATGACGCTCCGGGCGTGGTGACCGCGATCCGCTTCGAGTCGGGGGCGATCGTCAAGCAGGGGGACGTCCTGGTCGAGCTCGATAGCAACGTGGAGCGCGCGCAGCTCGCGGCCGTCATCGCGCGCAAGGATCTCGCGGCGGTGAACGCGGGGCGCTCGCGAGCGCTCGTCGCCAGCAACAGCATCCCCAAGGCGCAGCTCGACAACGACGAGGCGCTCGTGAAGTCCTCCGCCTCCGACGTCGGCGCGCTCCAGGCGCAGATCGCCCGCAAGACCGTGCGCGCCCCGTTCTCCGGGCGCCTCGGCATCCGCGCCATCAACCTCGGTCAGTACCTGAACCCTGGCACCAGCATCACCTCGCTCGAGTCGATGGACTCGGTGTTCGTCGACTTCACGCTCCCGCAGCAGAACCTCGGGGACGTGGCGGTAGGCAGCGTCGTGCGCGTCACCCTGGAGGGCGACGCCAGCGCGCCCTTCGATGGCGTGGTGAAGGCGCTCGACCCCGCGGTCGACCCCACGACCCGCAGCATCAAGGTGCGCGCGAGCCTCCCCAACCAGAAGGAGCAGCTGCGCGCGGGCATGTTCGCGAATGTCAGCATCGTGCTCGCGGAGCAGAAGGCCTACGTGACGGTCCCCGCGACCGGCGTCGTGCACGCCTCGTACGGCGACTCCGTCTTCATCGTCGAGGACAAGAAGGCGCGTCAGCAGTTCGTGAAGACCGCAGGCAGCCGCGGTGACTTCGTCGCCATCGCTGACGGCGTGAAGGCGGGGCAGGAGATCGTCACCGCGGGCGCCTTCAAGCTGCGAAACGGCGGCGGCGTGACCGTGAACAACAGCCTGCCGCAGAACCCACAGCTCGCGCCGCGGCCCGAGAATCACTGAAGAGGAGGGCGCATGAAATTCACCGATATCTTCATCAAGCGACCGGTCCTCGCGATCGTCGTCAACCTCGTCATCATCATCGCCGGCCTCCAGGCGATCCGGACGCTCAACGTCCGTCAGTACCCCAAGCTCGAGAGCGCGACGGTCACGGTGCGCACCGCGTATGTCGGCGCGAACGCCGACCTGGTGCGCGGCTTCATCACCACGCCGCTGGAGCGGGCCATCGCCGCGGCCGACGGCATCGACTACATCGAGTCGCAGAGCATCCAGGGCCTCTCGACCATCAACGTCCGGCTCAAGTTGAACTTCAGCGCCTCCAACGCGCTCTCCGACATCAGCGCGCGCGTCAACCAGGTCCGCGCCGACCTGCCACCGGAAGCCGAGGTGCCGGCGATCAACATCGAGCCCTCCGACGCCCAGATCGCGGCGATGTACCTGAGCTTCGGCTCCACCATCCTGGAGGAGAACCAGGTCACCGACTACCTGATCCGTGTCGTGCAGCCGCGCCTCTCGGCGCTGGAAGGGGTGCAGCGCGCCGACATCCTGGGCGGCCGTACCTTCGCGGTGCGCGCCTGGCTCAAGCCGGACCGGATGGCGGCGCTCAACGTGAGCCCGGCGCAGGTGCGCCAGGCGCTCGGCGCGAACAACTTCCTCTCGGCGGTCGGGCAGACCAAGGGCGCGCTCGTCCAGGTCAACCTCACCGCCACCACCGACCTCAAGTCGATCGAGGAGTTCAAGCACCTCGTCATTCGCCAGCAGGGCGGCGCGCTGGTCCGTCTCGAGGACATCGCCGACGTGGTGATGGGGGCCGACAACTACGAGCAGGACATCCGCTTCACCGGCAAGAAGGCGGTGTTCATGGGCGTCTGGGTGCTCCCCAACGCAAACTCGCTCGACGTCATCGGGCGCGTGAACGCGGAGATCGAGGCCATCCGGGCCGAGCTGCCCAGCGGGCTGGAGGCCAGCGTGGCCTTCGACTCCACGAACTACATCAAGGACGCCATCAGCGAGGTCAAGACCACGCTCTTCGAGACGGTGCTCATCGTCGTGGTCGTCATCTTCCTGTTCCTTGGCTCGCTGCGCTCGGTGATCGTTCCACTGGTGGCCATCCCGGTGTCGCTGATCGGCGCCATCTTCGTCATGCAGCTGCTCGGGTTCACGGTGAACCTGCTGACCTTGCTGGCGGTCGTGCTGGCTGTCGGACTCGTGGTCGACGACGCCATCGTCGTCGTCGAGAACGTCGAGCGAAACATGCGCGAGGGCAAATCGGCGATGGACGCCGCCTACCTCGGTGCCCGCGAGCTCGTGGGTCCCATCGTCGCGATGACCATCACGCTCGCCGCCGTCTACGCGCCGATCGGCTTCCAGGGCGGCCTCACCGGCGCGCTCTTCCGCGAGTTCGCGTTCACGCTCGCCGGAGCCGTGACCATCTCCGGGATCGTCGCGCTCACGCTCTCTCCCATGATGGCGTCGAGGCTGCTGAAACCGCACTCGGAGCAGGGGGTCCTGGCGCGCAAGATCGACAGCGGCTTCGAGGCCATCAAGCGCGGATACGGGCGCGCTCTGGACCTCACGCTGCGCTCACGAGGCGCGGTCTACACGGTCTGGATCGTTCTCTCGCTGCTCGTGTTCCCGATGTACATGTTCTCGCCGGCCGAGCTTGCGCCCAACGAGGACCAGGGCGTGGTCTTCGGCGTGATCGACGTCCCTGCCAACGCGACCCTCGAGCAGATCACACCCTTCTCCGAGGAGGTCTTCCGCACGTTCCAGAGCGTGCCCGAGTTCGATCACAGCTTCCAGATCACCTTCGCCAGCGGCGGCTTCGGCGGCATGATCGTCAAGCCGTTCAGCGAGCGAAAGCGGAGCATCTTCCCCATCCAGCAGGAGATCTTCGGCAAGCTCACCGGCATCGCAGGGATCCGGGCGCCCGCGTTCCTTCCGTCGGCGCTGCCCAACCCCGGCTTCCTCCCCATCGAGTTCGTCATCGCTTCCACCGCGAGCCACGACGACCTCGTGAAGTACGCGCAGCAGCTCGTCCAGGAGGCGGTCAAGAGCGGCATGTTCGCCTTCCCGCCCAACACCGACGTGCGCATCGATCAGCAGAAGGCCGAGATCGTCATCGACCGCGACAAGGCGGCCTCGATGGGGCTGAGCATGCAGCAGATCGGCGCCGACCTGTCGTCGATGCTGGGCGGCAACTTCGTCAACCGCTTCAACATCGACGGGCGCAGCTACAAGGTGATCGCGCAGATCGAACGCTCGGAGCGGCTCACCCCCGATCAGCTCACCAAGATCCACGTGACCGGCCCCAACGGCACGCTCATGCCGCTCAGCGCCATCGCCACGCTGCGCGAGGGCATCGAGCCGCGCACCCTCAACCGCTTCCAGCAGCTGAACTCGGTGAAGATCTCGGGCCTCGCGCCGCGCTCGCTCGACGGCGGGCTCAAGGTGCTCGAGGACGCGTCGGCGAAGATCCTGCCGCCGGGCTACCGCGTCGACTACACCGGCGAGTCACGGCAGCTGCGTCAGGAGAGCGGGAAGTTCCTGCCCGCCATGGGCCTCGCGCTCCTCCTCATCTTCCTGGTGCTCGCGGCGCAGTTCAACTCGTTCCGCGACCCGTTCGTCATCCTCGCCGGATCGGTGCCGCTCGCCATGTTCGGCGCGCTGATCTTCACGTTCCTGAAGTTCGCCGGGCCGCCGGGCATGGACTTCAAGCTGACCAGCGGCTGGACGACCACGCTCAACATCTACTCCCAGGTCGGCCTGGTCACGCTCGTCGGCCTGGTGTCGAAGAACGGCATCCTGATCGTGGAGTTCGCGAACGCCGAGCAGGAGCGCGGCCTCACCAAGCTCGAGGCGGTCCGCGCTGCGGCGATCACCCGCCTGCGCCCCATCCTCATGACCTCGGTGGCGACGGTGGTCGGTCACTTCCCGCTCACGCTGGTGACGGGCGCCGGCGCCGTGGCGCGTAACTCGATCGGCATCGTCCTGGTGGGCGGCATGACGATCGGCACGATCTTCACCCTCTTCGTCGTCCCCTCGGTCTACGTCCTGATCGCGAAGGACCGCCGCAAGAGCGAGAAGGCCGCGCCCATCCCGGCCGACGCCGAGCCCCACACCCTACCGATCGAGGCCTGATCGCGGGCCTCGTACAGGGCATACGAAGAAGAAGCACGCCGTCGCGAGAAGCGCCGCGACGCAGCGCAGGTGATTCCACGCGTTCCAGCTCTTTACCTACGCAGGCCACGCGGTCGCTGCTTCCGTGCCCTTGGCGGCTCCACCGGGTACACGACACCACAGCGCAGGCCCCGCACGCGACCGCGGCGCCCACGAAGATGCCGAGAAACCATCGCGTGGTGACGGCGACATTGATTGATAGGCTCGAGGCGTCATGCGACGAATCCGGCTGCTCTCCCTCCAGCTCCTCGCGTGCGCCCTCGTTGCGGTGGCGGCCCAGAGCTGCCGTACGCCCACCCAGGTGACGCTCGACCTCTCCACGGATGTCGCGTGCGCCGACCTGAAGGGGGTCGACATCATCGTGGCCCCCGGCGCTCGCGCCGCGGAGGAGCGCGCCCTCCTTCGCTACTCCGCCGCCAGCACCGATGCCTGCAGCGGTGGGCACATCGGCACCCTCGTCGTCACGCCCGGGGCGGGAGAGGGCGCGGTGGTCATCATCGCTGGTCTGGTGAATCGCGCGTCGAGCTGCGTGCCTCCGCGCTACGAAGGCTGCATCGTCGCGCGCCGCCGGTTCTCCTTCATCGACCACGTCAGCAGCACGTTGCCGGTGTTCCTGGCCGCCAGCTGCATCGACGTGCCGTGCAACGAGACCACGACCTGCGCCTCCAGGAAGGAGTGCGTCGACTCGACAGCAACCTGCAGCGCGGACGGCTCGTGCAGCGGGCCGGCGCAGGCCGGACAGGATGCCGGGCCCGCCGACGGCGCGCCTCCCGACGGCGAAGGCGGACGCCCCGACGGTCCGCTCGACGACGGTAGCGTGACGGAGGCGGGCGCCGAAGGAGGCGCCGAGGGGGGCGTGATTCCCGGGCCTTTCGGCGCGTGCCCGGCCGTCAACGCGTGCCCG
The DNA here is from genome assembly GCA_043736975.1 of Polyangiaceae bacterium. Taxonomy (GTDB): domain Bacteria; phylum Myxococcota_A; class Polyangia; order Polyangiales; family Polyangiaceae; genus Labilithrix. Next base: position 186 of record JAYTBL010000008.1, on the reverse strand, counting down.
CTGAGACCCCTGGGAAAGCCGACGCCGTGCGCGCCGCCCATGGACGCGATGCCGATCGGTTGCTGCCGCCAGCTGGCGTCGCCGACGTTCGTCTGCGCGCGCGTGGACAGCTGTACGATGGGGCTCGTCGCGTGTTGCGCGGGCCAGATGGATTGCCCGAACGGCACCGGGTGTTGCTCGTCGAAG
>JAYTBL010000007.1:0-5857 GCA_043736975.1 Polyangiaceae bacterium | reverse complement strand
TTCGGCGAGATCCTCATTCCGACCGAGACCGTCCAAGAGGCGCGTGCTGCCGGCAAGTCCCGCGTTCGCCAGAAGAACAGCTTCCCCGGCTACATCTTCGTCGAGATGGAGATGACCGAAGAGGCCTGGCACCTCGTCAAGGACACCCCGAAGGTCACCGGCTTCATCGGCAACCAGCGCCCCCAGGAAGTGCGGCCGCAGGAGATCGAAGACCAGCGCCGCCGCGTCGTCGAGGGTGCAGTCAAGCCGAAACCCCGCGTCAACTTCGACGTGGGCGACGAGATTCGCGTGATCGACGGCGCTTTCGCAAACTTCTCGGGCACGGTCGAAGAGGTCAAGCCCGACAAGCAGAAGCTCAAGGTGAAGGTCAGCATCTTCGGCCGCGCCACGCCGGTCGAGCTCGACTTCAGCCAGGTCGAGAAGCGCGCTTGATCCCGCGTTTCCCTCCTGGATCGAACCCAGCTCAGAGCGAAATCTAGGCCAGCCGTAAATACGGCGTGGAGTTCCGTGCGAGATGCGCTAAGAAGCGCGTCCCGATTTTTAATGCGTCGACTACGACCCGTCGCGCGGGCCCAGGCCCGCTCTGACGGCAGCTCGGTCTGAAGAGCGCGAGCAAAAAAGAAGAAGCCATGGCGAAGAAGATCACCGGTTACATCAAGCTCCAGCTGCCCGCCGGCAAGGCGAACCCGGCGCCCCCCGTCGGTCCGGCGCTCGGCCAGCACGGCGTCAACATCATGGGCTTCTGCAAGGAGTTCAACGCGAAGACCGCGGGCGGCGACATGATCATCCCCGTCGTCATCACGGTCTACGCCGACCGCTCGTTCACCTTCATCCTCAAGACGCCCCCCGTGAGCGTGCTCCTCAAGAAGGCCGCTGGCCTCGCGACGAGCAAGAAGCCCGGCGCCGGCTCCAAGGAGCCCAACAAGGTGAAGGTCGGCTCGGTGAGCGAGAAGCAGGTTCATGAGCTCGCGCTGCAGAAGATGCAGGACATGAACACGCAGGACCTCGAGTCCGCGAAGAAGACGATCCGCGGCACGGCCCGCTCCATGGGCATCGACATCACGGCGTGATGCTTTCCGCCGATACCTTCGCGATACCTGCGTTGGGCCTCGTCACCGTACTCTACGGCTCCTCGGCCCGCGCGAACGTAGCGCGTCTCGCTTGGTCTCGGCGCGAATCGCTACACCGTGAGACGGCGTGAATTTTTGGTGGCGAGCATGGTGCTCGGCACCGGTGTGAAGAAGAGAAACCTCAGAACCACCGTCCTGCAACTGCAGGGTCAGCCGGTGGGAGGTCCGACCAGTCTCCGCAGCAAGGGATGAGAAGGGCCGAAAAGGAGGAAGATGCCGAAGCAGTCCAAGAACCGCACGAAGGTCGACGAAGCCGTCGATGCCTCGCGCAAATACACAATCGAAGAGGCCTGCGCTCTCGTGAAGAAGGCGAAGTTCGCCAAGTTCGACGAGACCGTGGACCTCGCCGTTCGTCTGGGAGTCAATCCCAAGCACGCGGACCAGATGGTCCGAGGCGCCCTCGTCCTCCCGCACGGCACCGGTCAAACGGTCCGCGTGCTCGTCTTCGCCAAGGGCGAGAAGGAAGCGGAGGCCAAGGCGGCCGGCGCTGATTTCGCCGGCAGCGACGACATGGTGGCGAAGGTCTCCGAAGGCTTCATGGATTTCGATCGCGTGATCGCGACGCCCGACATGATGGGCGCCGTCGGTAAGCTCGGTCGTATCCTTGGACCGCGTGGCCTCATGCCGAACCCCAAGGTCGGTACGGTCACGTTCGACATCAAGAACGCCGTCACCGAGGCCAAGGGCGGCAAGATCGAGTACCGCGTCGAGAAGGCGGGCATCGTGCACGCTCGCGTCGGCAAGGTCTCGTTCGCCGAAGGCGCACTCTCGGAGAACGCCCGTGCGCTCATCAACGCGCTCGTTCGTGCCAAGCCCTCGACCGCGAAGGGCGTGTACGTCCGCAGCATCACCATCAGCTCCACGATGGGCCCGGGCGTCAAGATCGACACCGCGCCGTTCGTCGGCACGACTGCGTCGGAGGAGACCTGATCATGGCTGCAGCATCATCCACCCGCGAGGGTAAGAGCGAGCTCATCGGCACCGTGAAGGGCAAGTTCGACAAGATGACGTCGGCCGTCTTCCTTGACTACAAGGGGATGACCGTCGAGCAGGCGACCACGCTTCGCGCGAGCTTCCGTAAAGCTGGCGTCGAGTACAAGGTCGTCAAGAACACGCTCGTCAAGCAGGCCCTCAAGGACACCGCGTACGGCCCCAAGCTGAACGACGTCCTGGTGGGCATGACGGGCATCGCCTGGTGCTACGAGGACCCCTCGGCGGCCGCGAAGGTCGTCAAGGAGTTCAAGAAGACCGGCGGTGATGCGGGCCAGAAGCTCAAGGTCAAAGGCGGAGTCATCGAGGGAGAGGTCCTCAGCGCATCGCGCGTCGAGAACGAGCTCGCGACGATGCCCGGCAAAGACGAGCTCCGCGCGACCTTCTTGGCGACGCTCCAGGCGCCGCTCCAGCAGTTCGTCGCTCTCCTCCAGGCACCGACCCAGAACCTCGTCTACGTCCTCGCCGCCAAGGAGCGCCAAGGAAACGAGACGCCCAGCGCAGGCTGACGAGCACGCGACCCCGCGGCACGCACAAATCGCGCCGCCTCAGTTTGTAAGTTTTTAAAAGTTCGATTACGTACACGGAGATTTCAAAATGACCGATCTCAACAAAGACCAGGTGGTCGACTACCTCTCGAACCTCCCCGTCATCCAGATCGCGGAGCTGATCAAGACCCTCGAGGACAAGTGGGGCGTCAAGGCCGCTCCCGTTGCCGTCGCCGGTCCCGCGGCCGCTGCTGGCCCCGCGGCCGCTGCCGCCGAGGAGCAGACCGAGTTCACCGTCGTCCTCAAGGAGGCCGGCCCGAACAAGATCAACGTCATCAAGGTCGTCCGCGAGATCACGGGCCTCGGCCTCAAGGAGGCGAAGGACCTGGTCGAGGGCGCGCCCAAGGACCTCAAGGAAGGCGTCAACAAGGCTGACTCTGCGGACTTCAAGAAGAAGCTCGAAGAGGCCGGCGCGAAGGTCGAGCTCAAGTAAGTGCACGTTGCCTCACTTGTGTGATTGACGCCGTGACCCGGGGCGGCGAAGGGAGAGATCCCTTCGCTCGCCCCATCCGGCATTTCTCATACCAAGTCGCTTTTTCTTATCTCTCCCCCACGTAACTTATTGGCTTCGTGAGCGTCCCGCCTCCCCCATTTCGGGCCGGCGAGCTGACGCGACCCTGAAAGAGGAGCAACGATGGCGACCGCTATCCAGTCCAACTTCCGCATTCGAAAGAACCTAGGACGGATCCAAAGGGTCATCGAGGTCCCGAACCTCATCGACATCCAGAAGTCGTCGTACGACAAGTTCCTGCAGTCGACGATCCCGCAGAATGACCGTCAAGAGACGGGTCTGCAGGCGGTCTTCCGCAGCGTCTTCCCGATCAAGGACTTCAACGGCACGAGTGAGCTCGTGTTCGTGTCCTACAACCTCGAGAAGCCGAAGTACGACGTGGACGAGTGCCGCCAGCGCGGCATGACGTTCGCTGCGCCGATCAAGGTGACGACCCAGCTGATGATCTACGACACCCGCGATGGTGGCGAGCGCATCGTCCGCGACATCAAGGAGCAGGAGGTCTACTTCGGCGAGATCCCGCTGATGACGGACACCGGCACCTTCATCATCAACGGCACCGAGCGCGTCGTCGTCAGCCAGCTGCACCGCAGCCCCGGCGTCTTCTTCGACCACGACAAGGGCAAGACGCACTCGAGCGGCAAGCTCCTCTACAGCGCGCGCGTCATCCCGTACCGCGGCTCGTGGCTCGACTTCGAGTTCGACCCGAAGGACATCATCTACGTCCGCATCGACCGCCGCCGGAAGATGCACGCCACGGTGCTCCTCCGCGCCCTCGGCTACAGCACTCAGGACCTCCTCAACTATTTCTACAACACCGAGACGGTGTTCCTGGAAAAGGGCGGCAAGTACTCGAAGTCGGTCGAATACGACCTGCTCGCCGGCCAGCGCGCCACGCGCGACATCAAGGTCGGCAGCGAGGTGATCGTCAAGAAGAACACCAAGTTCACCAAAGCCGCGATGAAGAAGCTGAAGGAGGCGAAAGTCGATCGCCTCCCGGCCGACGTCGAGGAGCTGGCGGGCAAGGTGGCGGCGCACGACGTCGTCGACAAGGAGACCGGCGAGGTCATCCTCGAGGTCAACGAGGAAGTCACCGCGGACAAGCTCGAGAAGCTCCGCGAGGCGGGCATCGAGCACTTCAAGATCCTCTTCATCGACGGCCTCAACGTCGGCTCCTACCTCCGCGACACGCTGCTCGCAGAGAAGGTGAAGACCACCGAAGACGCGATCATGGAGATCTACCGGCGCCTCCGCCCCGGTGATCCGCCGACGCTCGAGACCGCGAAGACCCTCTTCCACAACCTGTTCTTCAATCCCGAGCGCTACGACCTCTCGAAGGTCGGCCGCCTCAAGTTGAACTACAAGTTCTACAAGGATCTCCCCGAGGAGCAGCGCCCCGCGCTCGACACGCAGGTCCTCACTGCGCAGGACATCCTCGAGACCGTTCGTCACCTCATCGAGCTCAAGAACGGCCGCGGCTCGGTCGACGACATCGACCACCTCGGTAACCGCCGCGTCCGCGCGGTCGGCGAGCTGATGGAGAACCAGTACCGCATCGGTCTCGTCCGCATGGAGCGCGCCATCAAGGAGCGCATGTCCATGTCGCAGGAGATCGAGACCCTGATGCCGCACGATCTGATCAACGCCAAGCCGGTCAGCGCGGTCGTCAAGGAGTACTTCGGGTCCTCGCAGCTCTCGCAGTTCATGGATCAGACCAACCCGCTCTCCGAGGTCACGCACAAGCGTCGGCTCTCGGCGCTCGGACCTGGCGGTCTGACCCGCGAGCGCGCGGGCTTCGAAGTTCGCGATGTGCACCCCACGCACTACGGCCGCATCTGCCCGATCGAGACGCCGGAAGGTCCGAACATCGGACTCATCGCGTCGCTGTCGACGTTCGCTCGCGTCAACGAGTACGGCTTCATCGAGACGCCGTACCGCGCGGTCGAGGGCGGCAAGATCTCCGAGGACGTGACGTTCTACTCGGCGCTCCAGGAGGAGGGCCAGATCATCACGCACGCGAGCTGCCAGCAAAAGGGCGGCAAGCTGATGGACGAGTACGTCTCGAGCCGCAAGGGCTCCGACGTCATCATGTCCAAGCCGGAAGACGTCACGCTGATGGAGGTCTCTCCGAATCAGCTGGTGTCGGTCGCCGCGTCGCTGATTCCGTTCCTCGAGCACGACGATGCGAATCGCGCGCTCATGGGATCGAACATGCAGCGCCAGGCCGTGCCGCTCATCCGCACCACGTCGCCGCTGATCGGCACGGGGATGGAAGGCATTGTCGCTCGTGACTCCGGCGTCACCGTCGTCGCCAAGCGCGACGGCACGGTCGACTGGGTCGATGCGAACCGCGTCGTCGTTCGCCCGAGCAAGGTCGATCCGAAGGATCCGAACTCGGTCCGCCCGGACATCTACACGCTGGTGAAGTTCCAGCGGTCCAACCAGAACACGTGCATGAACCAGAAGCCGATCGTCCAGCCGGGCGACAAGGTCAAGGCTGGAGATGTCATCGCGGACGGTCCGGCGACGGAGACCGGCGAGCTCGCGCTCGGCCAGAACGTGGTCGTCGCGTTCATGCCGTGGGGTGGCTACAACTTCGAGGATTCGATCCTCATCAACGAGAAGCTCGTCAAGAACGACGTCTTCACCTCGATCCACATCGAAGAGTTCGAGTGCGT
>JAYTBL010000006.1:0-2278 GCA_043736975.1 Polyangiaceae bacterium | reverse complement strand
AGAACCAGTGCGTGACCGACAGGCCGCTGGCGCTGGGAAACCTGAGCGGCTCCGACGTCGGCATGGCGCGAAGCAGGATGTCACTTCGGCGGATGGCTTGAAAGTACTATGTGTAGTATGCAAGCTTCGGACCGGTGTCGCTCCGGGGCCGCCGAGAAATCCGCAACCGGTCCAGACCGCCGTCTCGGAGGCGGATCCCCCTACGTCGCCGAGGCCGCGTGCGAGTCCCATCTTGCTCGCCAGGAACTCTGGAGCTCGGGATGACCTTCGTCGGCTGGTGCCGCGCTCGCCAGGCCCACCGCGAGACGCAACATGAACGCATACGCATGCTCGCTCTCGGCGCAGCGAGCGGCCGTGACCAACGCTTTCTCGTTGCCCCGGTGGAACGCGGCGTCGGGGCGGAGCACGTAGAACGCATTCTGTACTTGGGTGCTGGTGACCTTGGCGCAGTCGGGCTTGGGGCGCGCTGCCTCCGTGATCATGCCGCTCATCGCGGATTGGGCTGCCACGGAGCTCATCTCCGTCCGAGGCGCAGCGAACTCGGATCCCGTGGATTGGGCTGCGTTCTTGGTCGGGGGCTCGGCGACGCTCCGCTGCTTGCGTCCCTTGCACCCGGCGACCGTCGCCGACAGCGTGAGGACGAGCGCGAAGGCGAGCACGCGGCGGCTGGAGATCATCGGGGGCACTCGACGGAGGTGAATCGATGCATTCCCCAAGTTCGAGCAGCTCGCGTGCCGGTCGCGCGCGCATGCCGCACTGGTCGCAAACGCCAAACGCCGCGTCATCGCGGCGGGACACGGCGGTCTCATTGCGACGTCGCAGTCACACGTCGAGCCGTCGAGCGGCGCACCAAGGATCGGCGTCCTGGCTTGTAGAGGAGCGTTGCGCGCCGGCGGCAAGGCAATCCAGCAGTGGATGCTGGGCCGCCGGCGGGCGGGCCCGCCCGTGCGCGGGCATATGTAGCCTGATTGCGGGCGGAGTCGGCGCAGGGGCAAGTGGGCTTACCGTGCGAACTACCGTGCTCGTCGAAGCGTCAAAGCACACTCTCGCGAAAGACGAGCGCAGCTCGGACCGCGTCGATACCCCCGACTGCGTCCGCGACGGAAGCCCGTAACGTGTAGGTTCCGGCGCGTGGAGCCGAAACCTTGCATGTCATCAGGCACTCGCATGCCCCGCTCGTTCGTCGTCCCTCCACGACGGCGAGACGCCCGCAGACACTCGACCCGCACGTCGCGGTCTGGCACGTCTGTTTCGACAGGACGGTCGTGCCCTCGAGCAGCTCCACGTCGTACGAAAGACCGGGGCTGATCTTCGAGGTCACGCCACCTTTCGAGAGGTTGACGACCCCATTCCATGTCCCCTCGTAGTCCGCCCAGACTCTCGCCGTCGTGGCGGAGCTCGGTTGCCAAGACACGCTCCCGGAGTCGCCGGGCTTCGTGAGAGGGATACGGGCAAGGTCTTTGCCCCTGCAGGCTGATGACCCCAGCAGCAGCACGATCACGAGCACACGCGCGAACGAGCGAGCTCCGCGACGTCCAACGATCCGGAGGTCATTCATGACGCGCACCTCTTCCACACTCGCGGACGCGACGGGGTCGCGCACGCGTGGACTCATCGCGGGTCACGGCGAGACGTGGTCGAAAGAGACGCCGGCGCTGCAGGCGCTCACCTCGAATGCGCTCAAAGGCAGGTCGGGCTTCCCTTGCTATCGAGTCTGCACAGCATGCTCGCCTTGCCCTTGCCTCGCGCGGGGATCCTGCCGTTGAGGTCCCTCATTTCCTCGGCGAGCGGCGGGGATTCAGCACCGACGACGACGAAGAGGCCCGGCGACGTCGAGAGTAGCGGCTGCACCGTCGAAGGGATGCCGCCGCCGTAGCGGACGGTCACCAGCGCGTATCGCGTGCCTGATCGCGCGGAGAGGACACCGCGCCAGCCCTGCGCTGGTAGCTCGGGTGTCGCCGAGACGACAACGCGGCCCTGGGCGTCAACGAGCTCGAGACGGTGGCGACCAGGTGGTACACTCGCGGTTGGGTAGCCGACACGGAACGCATTCGCTTTCAGCGCACCGACCTCCTTGCCGTCGACGCACGCGCGCAGTGCGTCGTCGCCGTCGAAGACGACTGAGTTCCTGCCTGCCTGGACGGCCTGATTCAGAAACATCAGGCCTCCGAGGACGAGGATCACGGCGCCGACCGCCAGGCCCGCGACGGCGCCGCGGCGCCGCGCCACTTCGGGAGGCTCAGGAGGCAGGGGAGGGCCCCACGGCGCGCGAGGAGGA
>JAYTBL010000005.1:0-5859 GCA_043736975.1 Polyangiaceae bacterium | reverse complement strand
GCTTCATTGGCTTCGACGAAAAGGAAGTCAACGTCGAGTCGAAGAGCTTCCAGTGCCGCACGCGCATCTGTCTCGTGAACCACTTCCGTGGTCGCGCTTCGTGCCCGTACGGCCAGTCGATCGACGGCAACCCGCCGGCCGGCGCGAAGGCTCGCTGCCTGATCCCTGGCACGACCGACCCGGTCAGCGGCCTCACCGATCAGGGCGATCCGGCCAGCTTCGTCGACTCGCGCAAGAAGGCCCTCGTGCCTCCGCAGTGCGTCGATCGCGCGGCGGACAAGGCCGTCTACTGCTCATGCCGCTGCGCCGACATCAACGGCGACAAGCCGAGCGATCAGGTCTTCTGCGACTGCCCGGACGGCTTCGCCTGCACCCCGCTCGTCACGTCGATCGGCAAGGGTAACGAAGGCCTCACCGGCTCCTACTGCATCAAGGACAGCACGGCGTACAACAAGGACACCGCCTGCAACCAGGGCGACTGTGATCCCGTCACCAAGAAGTGCGGCGAATAAGGGTACGGCGCTTTTCGCTGCACCCTTGGCGGCACCGCGGAGGCTGACCGCTCGACACACGTTCGGGCGGGAGGCGGAGGAGATGGCGGCGCAGGCGCTCGCTGCGAACGGGTTTCGTTTGCTCTGGCGGAACCTGCGCATCGGGGCGCTCGAGCTCGATCTCGTGGCGCAAAAGGGGGACCTCGTGGTGGTCGTCGAGGTGCGCGCGCGTGGGCCCGGCGCCTTCGAGAAGCCGCTCGCGAGCCTCTCGTACACGAAGCGGCGCACGCTGCTCCGCGCGACGCGCGCGCTCTGGAAGGGGCGCCTCGAGAAGCGGACGGACGTCCAGCGGCTCCGCATCGACGTCGCCGCCGTCACCCGCGACCGCCAGGGCGAGACCCGCCTCGAGTGGTTTGCCGGCGCCCTCACGGGCGACGACGCCTGAGCCACGCGTACCTCGCTCCCCTCACCGCCCGCGAGCAGATCTCAGAGGCTCGCGAACGCGCGCACCTCGAGGAGGAGCGTCGCGGTCCCGTGGTGCGTAAGCTTCACGTCAAAGATCGAGCGCGGCGTTCATCTCGTCGCGGACGTGCTGGATCTTCGAGATCGCGTCGTCGCTCGCGCCTGACTTCTTCGCCTCGACCATCGCGGCCTCGAGCTCCGCGACCTCCCTGCGCTGGCGGTCCTTCAGCTTCTCGACCATCTGCGCGAAGACCTCGAAGAAGTCCTGGAGCTCGTCTCCCTTGCGTAGCTTGCCGTAGAAGTTGAGCTTCCCATCGCCGACCTGCCGGAGCAGCAGCTTCATCTTGTAGATCGGCCCCACGACCTTGTGCGTGAAGTAGATGCCGAGGATGCCGATGAGCACGACGAGGAGCAAGAGGCCCGCCACCAGCGACACGAGCATCGTGTTCTGCTGCGCGATGGTGGCCTTCTGCTGCGCCAGCAGCTCGCGGTGCTTCGCCTCGATCTGGTCGTCGAGCTCCTTCGCGCTCTTCGCATACATATCCGCGAGCTCGGGGGACTCAGCGTACTGATCCTTGATCTGGATGCGGACCAGATCGGAGTTCTTCTGGCTCTCCTTGATGAGCCCTTCGCCCTGCGCGATCACCTTGTGACTCTGCGCCGTGACCTCGCTCGTGGTGCGGTAGAGGAACACCCCCATGACCGCGCTGATGACGAACGCCACCGCGATGATCATGCCCGTCCACTTCAGCTGGAACCGTGGGTCCAGCATGTAGTTCTTGAGGCTTCGCTTGTACTTTACACGCTTCGCGGCGGGCGCGGTCGGGGGCGAGGGAGCGGGTGATACAGAGGTCGTCATGGCGTGTCCTTCAGAGGAATGCGCTCGCGTTTTGCGCGAACTGCTCGCTGGCGAGGCCGGCCGCGAGGTCCAGCATCTGGTCTTCGGACGACTTGTCGCCGCTCGAAACGCCTTCCTTCGTCAGCGTCTTGTCGACGTTGCCGAGGAGGGACTTGCCCGGGTAGGTGAAGACACCGATCTTCACCTTCACGCGGAGATTGCCGTTCGAGTAGTCGAACTTGTCGACGGCGATCGCGAGGTAGAAGCCGCTCATCTTCCGCTTCTTCATCGTGTCGCGTGCGGCATCCGCGGCCTCGGCGCGGGGCGCGAGCTGGATCGTGCCCGCGGCGTCGAGCTTGGTGCGCATCGCCTTGACGATCACGCTCTCCACCTCGGGCTGCGAGCGGCCCGTCGAGTTGGCGATGGTCGAGAGCGCGATGTAGTACTTCGCGCTCGGGTTCTCCTTGATCTTGTCATCCGCGCTGCCGCCGCTGTCGCCGCCAGCCGAGATCGACTCGATGGCGCGCGTGATCGCGGCCTTGACGCCATCGTTGGTCTCGCGGCCCTCGCGCTCCTTCAGGCAGCCCACCGACTTCGGGCGCCCGAGGCGCTTCATCGCCACCGCCGAGGCCTGGCGGACGACCTCGCTCGCGTCGGCAAGCGCGCCGCAGAGGGGCTCGACCGCGAGGTCGTCGTTCGCGGCGCCGAGCGCCAGCGCGGCGTTCGTTCGCACGCGGAAGTCGTCGGACTTGAGCTTGTCCGCGAGGAACTTCACCCGCTCCGCGTCGGCGTAAGCGGTCCCCGGAGCGCTCGACGCGGCGGCCGCGACGGCCGCGAGAAGGGCGGCGACGCACCTCGTTCGTGTCAGCAGGCCTGCCCCTCGGACCCGTGCGCGCATCGACCTGAAAAAGCTATCACGCATTGACGAGGCTCCCGCACTCCGTTTTCGCTAGCCTGATCTCGATCCCGAAAAGCCGGACAACCGGATCGACGAACGCTCGGGGTAGAAACTTCACTCGTCCCAGACTCTCTCTACTTCCCGAAGCTTTGAAACGCGCGATCGGCATCCCTGCTCTCTGGCTGGCCTCCTGGCTGTTTGTGGTCGCGTGGGCGCTATCGTTCCCGCTCGGCTCCGTTGCGCGTGCAGATGGCATACGCATCCGCGTCCGCGGAACGGCGCGGATCGTCGCGCACGCCTCGCGGGATCAGGGCGATCTCGTCCTGAGCGGTTCGCTCCTCGACGACGCGGGGCAGCCTCTGCCGGGCGAGACCGTCACCGTCCACGTGGCCCGGGAGAGCGACCCGCGCGACGCCCGGGTGATCGACGGCCTCCGCGCGGCCCGGTCGTGCGACAGGAGCACCGATCGGCCGCCTAGCGCCTATGGCGTTCGCGTCGTGGGCCCGGCCGATGCGCCGGACGTCGCGGCGGTGACCGACGAGGGCGGGCGCTTCTGCTTCCGCGCGAGGCTGGTGCCGGATCGGCATCTCGCGCATCTCTCGTGGCGCGGCTCGAGCCTGGTCGATGCCTCGGACCTCGATCTCGCGTTCGATCTGTCCCGGCAAGCGCTGGTGCTGCGCTTTGATCCCACGCCGCGCGTCGTCTCGCTCGACACGCCGAACGTCGGCCTCGAAGCGGCGGCGCTGGTCGAGGACGACGGGACGACGCTCGCGAAGTCGGGCCTCGCGCTCGTCCTCGCGAACGAGAAGAACGAGGAGCTCGCGAAGGGAACCACCGACAACTCGGGGCGGGCGCGCTTCACGGTGGCGGCAAGCAAGCTCGGTCCGCCGGGGCGCGGCACGCTGAAGGTCTCGTTCGCCGGCGACGCGCAGACCGCGTTCGCGGTGCACATCGCGGAGATCGAGCGGCGCGTGAAGGTCACGCTGCGCGTGCCCGCCGCCGAGAAGGGCGAGCTGAAGCCGCAGGTGCCGGAGGAGGGCCTCGCGCTCGACGTCGACGTCGCGTCGACGCTCGGTCCCGTCACCGAAGGCGCCGTCGAGGCGCGCATCGGGGACACGGTGGTGGGCGCAGCACCGGTCGAGCGTGGGCTGGCCCGGCTCACGCTCACGTTCGCAGGCAGCGGCACGGAGGCGATGGTGAAGCTGCGCTACGTCGCGAGCGCGCCCTGGTACGAGGCGCTCGGCGAGCCGTCGGTGCGGGTGCCGATCCGCGGTCCGGGCATCCTTTCGAAGCTCCCCATCCTGCTCGCAGGGCTCGCGGTGATGGCGTTCTTCCTCGTCGGGCGCGTGGCATCGAAGGGCAACAAGCCCGAGCCCGCCCCCGCAAAGGTGGAGGCTGCGCCCTCGGCCGGCAAGCCGCGGCTCGAGGTGGTGCGCGCCGCCGCGCGCGGCGAGCGAGGCTGGCGAGGCACCGTGGTCGACGCGCACGAAGGTACGCCGGTGCGGGCGGCGCGCGTCTGGGTGGAGCGCGGGACGTTTGACGGCCGTAGCGTGCTGGCGAGCGTGGGCACCGACGACGAGGGAGCGTTCCGCCTCCCCGGTCTCGATGGCCTCGTCGGCGACGAGCAGATGGCGGTCGAGGCGCCGCTCCATGCGCGCCTGGTGCAGCCCCTCCCGCCGCCGGGCGAGCTCTCGATCGCGGTGGTGCTCCGGCGCCGCGCGGTGCTCGCGCGCCTCGTCACGTGGGCCCGGCGGCGCGGACGCCCCTTCGACGTGAAGCCCGAGCCGACCCCCGGGCACGTGCGTCGGGCCGCCGCCGACGATTTCCAGACCGCGCGCTGGGCGGACGCGATCGAGAAGGCGGTCTTCGGCGGCGGCGAGGTCGACGCCCGAACGGAGGGCGAGATCGACCGGATGGCGCCCCCCGAGCCGAACGTGCAACCTGCACGCGCCCCCGAGAAAAACGAGGCCCCGGCGGTCCTGGCGGTCGCCGAAAGGGAAGAAGAAGACGAGCGCCGTTGACGGAGCGAGAGATCGCTCCTTATAAGGGTGGCCTCTCGTCCCGGGACCCCTGGGCCCAGCGAGGAAACCGCGGACCATGACGGACAATTTCCCGATCGTTCTCGTCATCGCACTCATCGCACTCGTCGCGATCGTGGCTGTCGTCGTCTACGTGCTCTTCCTCAACAAGAAGGCACTGCCCGCCGAGACCGCAACGCCCCCGGCGAATGCCGGCGCGAAGACCTCGACACCGCCCCGGGAAAAGGGCGATCGGACCCTCGGCCCTGCGCAGACCGGTACGAGCGGGAAGCCGCCGAAGGTCGAGGCGCTCGCCTCCACCGACGTGCTGCCCGACGACTCGACGAAGGTCCCCGTCGCCGCCGAGCCTCCTGCGGGGCCGGATCGCGCCCCTCCCGTCGCCTCGAAGAAGGACGTCGCGGGCCTGCGCAAGGGCCTCGCCGCCACCCGCGGTGGGTTCATGGCGCGGCTCAAAGCGCTCTTCGTCGGCAAGAAAGAGATAGACCCGGCCATTCTCGAGCAGATGGAAGAGGTCATGCTCACCAGCGACGTCGGCGTGAAGACCACGCAGGCAATCCTCGAGCGCCTGCGTGAGCGGCTCGCGAAGAACGAGCTCGCCGACTCCGACGCGGTGTGGGCGGCGCTCCGCGCCGAGGCCACGCGGATCCTCGACCTCGGGCAGGAGAGCCGCGTCCGCGACGGCAAGCACAAGCCGATGGTGGTCCTCATGGTCGGCGTCAACGGCGTCGGAAAGACCACGACCATCGGCAAGCTCGCCACGAAGTGGAGCGCGGAGGGCAAGAAGGTGGTCCTGGCCGCCGGTGACACGTTCCGCGCCGCCGCCGTCCAGCAGCTCGAGGTCTGGGGAAAGCGCGTGGGCGCGGAGGTGGTGAAGGGCAAGGAGGGCGCAGATCCAGGCGCCGTCGCCTTCGAGGCCACCAAGAAGGCCGCCGAGGTCGGCGCCGACATCCTGCTGGTAGACACGGCAGGTCGACTCCACACGAAGGTCAACCTGATGGACGAGATCAAAAAGGTGAAGCGGACCATCGCGAAGGCGATGGACGGCGCTCCCCACGAGACCCTGCTCATCCTCGACGCCACCACGGGCCAGAATGCGCTCACGCAGGCCGCGCTCTTCAAAGAGGCCCTCGA
>JAYTBL010000004.1:0-2282 GCA_043736975.1 Polyangiaceae bacterium | reverse complement strand
GCCCCAACTGCGTCGACGCCGCGAAGAACGCCTTCGAGCGCTTTCTCTTCGTCGACGAGGCGCTCGCGGCGCAGATGGTGTTCGTCTACCAGGAGGCGTCGGGGACGTTCTCCGGCAGCATGGAGGAGCTCATCTCCGTGTACGGCCACGTTCCCAAGGACGGCCCCGCCAAGCTTCGGGTCGCGTCCGTCGACATCGGCGGCGGTACGAGCGACGTCATGATCGCCGAGTACGAGGACAAGCTCCCCGGGACCGGCACCTCGCTCTCCATCACCAAGCTGTTCCAGGACGGCGTGGGGATCGCGGGCGACGAGGTCTGCCGCGCGATCGTCGAGGACGTGATCTTCCCGCAGATCCTCCAGCAGCTCCCCACGCAGGCGAGCAAGGGCAAGCTGCTGCACCTCTTCGGTGAAGGCGACGCCGGCCATGGATCGGCGTGGCGCACGCTGCGCGCTCGGCTCGTGCCCTATCTCTGGCTGCCGCTTGCGCGCTGCTATTGGGCGGTCGCCGAGGGCTTCTCGCTGCCCGACAGCGCGCCCGAGAAGATGTACCTGCTCACCTACGTGTTCGAGATCTTCGGCCTCCCGGGGATCTCCGCGCAGGTGCTGGGCGAGGCGGATCGCTTCCTCGAGAGCGAGGTGGAAGGCTTCCCCGGCATCGAGAACCTGTTCCTCAAGTTCGATGCCCGCGAGGTGGAGCGCGCCATCGAGCGCGTGCTCCGCGAGCCGCTGCGGCGCTACGCGGACATCCTCGCGCAGTTCGACGTCGATCTCCTGGTGCTCGCCGGCCGCACCGCGGCGCTGCCCTGCATCAAGGATCTCTTCACCAAGGAGATGCCGGTGCCGCCGCCGCGCATCAAGGCGATGGCGCGCTACCGTGTCGGCGAGTGGTACCCGTCGAAGTGGAAGGACCAGGGCCACATCCGCGATCCGAAATCGACGGTGACCGCGGGCGCCGCGGTGCTGCACCTGGCGAGCAAGAACAAGCTGCCCGGCTTCCTCATCGACGCCATCACGCCCGCACCGGACAAGCCGATCTACGGCCTCTACCAGGACACCGAGCCGCACATCGCGCGCGCGAACGAGCTCTTTCGCAAGGGACCGTCGAGCCAGGCGTTCGTGTACACGCATGGCATGCGCATCGGCTTCCGGAACGTCGACTCGCAGGAGATGGAGGGCTCGCCGCTGTTCGAGGTAAGGCCGGCGAACCCCGATGTCGAGACGGCGCTGCTCGAAGATCGGGTGTCGATCACGTTCGACCTGGGACGCGACGGCAACATCGCGGTCGGGAAAGTAACGAGCCAGCGCAACCACTATTCGTTCGAGCCCACCGACTTCGTTCTGTCCTTGAAAACCGCGGCGTACGACAAATATTGGCTCGATACCGGGGTCTTCGACGTAACGCGGTCGTGAAAGGCAGCGGAGAGAGCATGGACGAGGAGCGCATGAAGCAGGCCGTGCTCTCTGTGATCGAGCGTACGGATTTCGCCCGGCACCTGGCGAAGGCCGTAGAGCCGTTCGCGGGCGGAGGCGGCGGCACGGCAGCATCGCCGGCGGCGGCGCCGCCGAGCGGTGGCACGCAGAAGCTCCTCACGCGCATCGTGCTGGGCGACATCCTCGACGACACGATCCTCGGCGCGCGCCCCCAGGATCGCACCTTCCCGCTGCGCCTGCTCTTCTCGGAGCTCGGGTCCTTGCTCGCGCACGACGGAGACGACGGACCGAAGGCTCACGCCGCCGACCTCGCGTTCACCTTCGCCAGCGGCCTCAACTTCTTCTTCCGCGCCGCGATGGATGGCGAGGCGAAGCTGCGCGTCGGCTTCGAGGTGAGCCGCCAGCTCTATCTCTTGGCGCACGAAGCCAAGCTCGACGCCGACGTCGTGGCCAAGGCCGCTCCCCTGCTCGCCACCATGATGAGCACCGAGCTCGAGCGCGTGCGCTTCGAGACCATCGATCACGCGAAGGTGTTCGACTCGCAGGTGCACGAGCGCACCGCGGACTCCGATCCCACGGGCTCGCGCATCCTGCGTCCGGCCTCATTTCTCTGTCGCGTGGCGACGAACAATGCCGTGAAGGCGAAAGCGCAGGTCGTGACGTGAGCACCGGCAGCATGAACGACGGCCCGAACGCGACCTGGCTCCCGAACCTGGTCGGCGGCGTGTCGATCTGGAAGCTCGCGGTCGATCTCAACGAGCCCAAGTTCTTCGACGGGCGCCTGCTCGTCCCGGAGACCGAGGGCTCGGACAGCCTGCCCGTCACGGTGCGCTGGGATCTCTCGAACCT
>JAYTBL010000003.1:0-13311 GCA_043736975.1 Polyangiaceae bacterium | reverse complement strand
GTAGAGGTACACCTTCACCGTGTTGGGGTGAGTCAGGTGGCTCATGGCGCGCGCCTCGCGGCGGAAGCGCGAGACGAGATCTTTCCGGCTGGCAAGCTTCGGATGGAGGATCTTGATGGCCACCATCCGGTTCATGGCCGGCTGGAGCGCCTTGTAGACGGAGCCCATTCCGCCCGAACCGATCTTCTGCAAGATCTGGAACTGGCCCTGCAGCACGTCTCGGCCGATGAATGGATCTTGCTGCCGAGCCATCGGGTTACGTTGATACCACGAAACCTACCGGTCTAAGATCTGGTCCCCTTGCTCGTTTCCCATTCGCTCACAAACGCCGGTTTCGCGCACGGATTCTCGACACGCGAGGGGGGCGTCAGCGAGCCTCCGTTCGATAGCCTCGACTTCGCGATCCTGCGCGATGCCGGCCGTCTACGCGAGAACCAGCGCCGCCTTGCGGCCGCGGTCGGGTTCGATCCCGCGCGGCTCTTCCAGACGCGCCAGGTCCACGGTCGGGCGCTGGCCGTCGCAGGCGGCGACCCGGCCCAGGTCATCGAGCAGGAGGCTGACGCTCTCATCGCCGAGCCAGGCTCCGGTGACGCGGTGGCCGTGCGCGTCGCTGACTGCGTCCCGGTTCTCGTCGCCGACCCCCTCACCGGGCGTGTCGCCGCCGTCCACGCCGGGTGGCGCGGTGTCGTCGCTGACGTGGTCGGCGCTGCGGTGAGACATCTCGGCCGCACCCGGAGCAACGGCCAGGAGAGCTCGTCGTCGTCGCGCGAGGCCGGCGGCTTCATCGCCGCCATCGGTCCGTGCATCGGTCCGTGCTGCTTCGAGGTCGGCGCGGACGTCGGCGAGAGCATCGCCCGCTCCACCACGTCTTCGGTCATCGCGCGTCGAGACGAGGCGCGCGGCAAGGTCTTCGTCGACCTGCGCGGCGCCGTCCGCATCCAGCTGCGCGCGCTCGGCCTCTCCGACAACTCCATCGAAGACGTGCCCGGCCGAACGCGCGAGGGCTGCACGCGTTGCGACGCGCAGCGCTTCTACTCGTACCGCCGCGACGGCGACTCCAGCGGCCGCCTCGTGGGCGTCATCGTCGCGCGCTGAGTGAAGAAGCTGCCTGCATGGCAGGCGCCTTGCAGAGCCGTGCTTCATGCGATGGGATGAAGGACATCAGAGCCCGGATTTGATCGACAAGCGCGGTGAGCGCGGCGGGGGCGGCGGCCTCGGAGGAATGATCGGCTTTCTCCCGCTTCTGCTGAGATTCAAGGGCGGATGGATCATCGCCCTCCTCATCGTGGGCTTCCTCGCGTTCGGCGGAGTCGGGAGATTCTTCGGCGGCGCAGGCGACACCACGCAGACGAGCCCCGTCGCCGGACAGCGCACCGATGACAAGAAAGCCCAGTTCGTGGCATTCGTGCTCGATGACAACCAGGTGATGTGGCGTGAGCAGTTCGCGCAGCGCGGCAAGACGTACCAGAACTCGAAGCTCGTCATGTTCACCGGCGCCACGCAGACCGCGTGTGGCCAGGGACAGGCGGCCACGGGTCCGTTCTACTGCCCCCCCGACCAGCGCGTGTACATCGACCTCTCGTTCTACGACGAGCTCGAGAAGCGTCTCGGCGCGAAGGGTGACTTCGCGCAGGCCTACGTGATCTCGCACGAGATTGGCCACCACGTTCAAGGCCTGCTCGGCATCAGCCAGAAGGTGCACCAGGCGAAGGCCTCGCAGCAGAAGGGCGAAGAGGGCTTGAGCGTTCGTCTCGAGCTCCAGGCCGATTGCTTCGCAGGTATCTGGGCGAGGTCGGCCGGCAAGCGCGACAAGCTCGAGCCGGGCGACATCGAAGAGGCGCTCAACGCCGCAGCGGCCATCGGTGACGATCGCCTCCAGCGGCAGGCGGGTGGCCGCGTGACGCCGGAGCGCTGGACGCACGGGTCGTCGGCGCAGCGCTCTCGCTGGTTCAAGACGGGCTACGAGCGCGGGACCATGGAAGCCTGCGACACGTTCACCGACAGCCCGATCTAGTCGGCTCTCAGTCGGGGATCGCGCTCGGATCGTCCAGGATGGCGCCGGTGAAGCGGGGCCGAAGATAGAAGCCTCGCGGTACCGTAGCGATGGCTTCTCCTTCGGCGCCCCACGCCAAGGTGCGCACGCGACCGTGTGCGGCCTTGGGACGGACCTGGAGCCATCGACCGCGATGGGCCGTGAGCTCCTCGATGCGGCCTACGCCAACTAGCCCGACCACGTCATCGAAGTCGCCACGCAAGATCGAGTCTTGTTCGGCAGAGGGCGACCACATGACGGGCTCCGCGATGCGCCGCGCAGGCCAGGGCTCGCCGTCGTCCGCGACGAGGGGCACGAACAGGACGCGCGCGAGCTTTGCACGCACCCACGAGGTCTCCCACTCCTGCGTCTCGGCGTCCGCGAGCGACAGTGTGCACACGTAGGTCGACTCGACGGGCACGCCGCGCAGGTCGACGGGGATGGTCTTGAGCTCCACGCCGAGCTCGGGGAAATCGTGGACCTTCGACGATCCGCCGGTCGCGCCGAGGGCCAGCTCCAGGATGGCGCCAGGTGTGCCCTTCGTGCGCACCGCTTCGCCGGCCGACGAGACGCCCAGTGAGGCTGCGAGGTCACCGACGCGTTGACCCACGAGCGACCGCGCGCGCGCAAGAAGCACCTCCACTCCCAGCGTGATTTCAGTCGCGTTCACGAGCACGTCCTGCCAGCGCCGCCGGGGCGCCGCAATGCTCAGGGCGCGTCGAGCGCTTCGAGCGCGTCGAGCGCTTCGGGCGCGTCGAGCGCTTCGGGCTCGTTGGGCTTCTCGAGCGCCGCGATGTAGCGCCGGGCGAACTCCGCAGGCGGCTCGCCGCGCATGCGCGACGGCCACTCGGCCGCGAGCCAGGTCATCGCGCGCGGCATCACGGCGATGGCCGAACGCCGCAGCACCGAGGCGTGTCTTGGCTCCCAGGCGGTGATGACGGTCGCCACCGCATGCACCACGAGCGCAATCCAGGCCTGCTCGCGCGGCCCCATCGCCGTGCCCAGCGCCACGGCGATGGCGCTCCTCGAGCGAAGCCCGATGGCCGCGTACGCGAGCACGCAATCCACGATGCGTGCATCATGCATGCGCTCGGTATCCTTCGGCTGCGCCTTGAAGCAGCTGCTTCG
The DNA here is from genome assembly GCA_043736975.1 of Polyangiaceae bacterium. GTDB lineage: Bacteria > Myxococcota_A > Polyangia > Polyangiales > Polyangiaceae > Labilithrix. The sequence continues at coordinate 10,151 of JAYTBL010000003.1, read as the reverse complement.
CGCGCCGAGCACCACGCGGACGAGCGCGTCGCGACCAGCCTCGGGGGCGTCGCCCACCACGTGGACCACGGGCGGCGAGAGCGGCCACTCCACGGCCAGGTCCTGCGCCAGCTTCGAGACGAGCGGCTCGACCTCGGGTCCCATGGCGGCGCGGGCCGCCTCGACGCCGCCGCGCGCCGTCACGGCCCTTCGCGCCCAGTGTCGCGCGAGGAAGTCAGGCAGCGCGCTCAGGTAGGGCTCCGCGAACGGGGTCCCCGTCACCGCCGCGCGGGCGCACCTCTGGTCGTCGCAGGCCTCGAGCGCGTAGGTGGTCCGCGCCAGCAGCTCGTCGTGGCTGTCGTCGGCCAGCGCTTTGGCGTAGGCCCTCGCCGACGCGTCCAGCACGGGATCGCCGAGCGGCTCGTCGGCGCGAGCCGCGGCACCCAGCCACGTATGGAGCTCCACCCAGGCGCTGGTGCGGAGAGCGACCTGCTCGAGCTCTACCACGAGCACGTGCGGCGGGGGGCCCTGCGGAGGAGCCTGACGCGGTACGCCGTAGGCGCAGGATGACGCGCACGCGAACGCCACCAACGCCGCCGCACGCGCGGTATGGCTTGCGTAACGTTCCCCTCGCATCGTATGCCCGCATACCATGATGCAGGGCGCGCTCGAGGACATCACCAAGGCCATCGGCAACACGCCGATCGTCCGACTCAACCGTGTCACGCAGGATCTGCCGCCGGGCGTCGAGATCTACGTCAAGTGCGAGTACTTGAACCCGGGCGGGAGCCACAAGGACCGCCTGGCGTGGAACCTCCTGCGCCGCGCCGAAGAGGCCGGCCTCGAGCCGGGCGGTACCATCGTCGAGGCCACCAGCGGCAACACCGGCGCCTCGCTCGCGCTGCTCGCCGCGATCCGCGGCTACAAGTGCGTCTTCGTGATGCCCGACAAGATGAGCGCGGAGAAGGTCTCGAACCTCCGTGCGTTCGGGGCGCGCGTCGTGATGTGCCCGACCGCGGTCGATGCCGACGATCCGCGTAGCTACTACAAGGTCTCACGCCGCCTGGCCGACGAGATCCCCGGCTCTTTCTACGCGAACCAGTACCACAACCCCGCCAACCCCGAGGCGCACTACCTCTGGACCGGCCCCGAGATCTGGAAGCAGACCAAGGGCGACTTCGACGTCTTCGTCGCCGGCATGGGCACGGGCGGCACGGTGAGCGGCTGCGGCAAGTTCTTGCGCGAGAAGATGCCGAACATCAAGATCCTCGGCGTCGATCCGGTGGGCTCGCTTTACTACGACTTCGTGAAGACGGGGCGCATCACCAAGCCCTTCTCCTACAAGGTGGAGGGCATCGGCGAGGACTTCTTCCCCACCACGATGAACCTCAAGATCCTCGATGATGTCGTGCGCGTCGACGACAAGGAGTGCTTCCTCATGACGCGCGACATGACGCGTCTCGAGGGCCTCTTCGTCGGCGGCTCCGGGGGGGCGGTGGTGGCCGGCGCCCTCAAGTGGGCGAAGAACAAGAAGGGCCCGCTCAAGATCCTGGTCTTCCTCTGCGACGCCGGGCAGAAGTACGTGTCGAAGATCTTCAACGACGACTGGATGCGCGAGAACGGCTTCCTCGAGGAGGAGCCCGGTCTCGGTACCGTGAGCGACGTGCTGCACATGCGCGGCAAGCACAAGATCGTCACCACCACCAGCACTGCGAAGGTGAAGGACGTGATCGCCACGCTCAAGGAGCTCGGAATCAGCCAGCTGCCGGTCGTGGAGAAGGGCAAGCTGCGCGGCGTCATCGGCGAGATCGATCTCCTGCGCCACCTCGTGTCGGGCGGGTCGAAGGCGGCGGGTGCCACCATCGGCTCGCTCGTCGAGAGCGACTACGCGACGGTCTCACCGGACACGAAGATCGAGCTGCTTCAAGGCGTCCTCGCCGACGCGCGCGCGGCGATCGTCATGGATCGCGACGCGGTGGTGGGCATCGTCACCAAGATCGACCTCATCGAGTTCCTCTCGAAGAAGCACGCCGAGGTCATCGCGACGGTGAAGCCAAAAGCCGTGTCGCGCGAGCGCGGAGGGCGCGCGAAGAAGGCGCCGAAGAAGGCGCCGAAGAAGACGAACGGCGCGCGCGCCTAGCTCCCCCAGTCGAGGTCAGCCCGGGGCGAGGTACTGCATCTCCACCCAGTGGTGTTGACCATCGGGGAAGACCACGCAGCACTGGTGGCCCGTCACCTGCGTGATGGTGCCCGGGTAGCGCTGCCCGTTCGACCACGTCACCGTCACGCGTGCGCCCGGCGCGTAGCTGAAGCCGTAGCCGTAGCCCGGCGCGGGCGGCATCGGCGGCGGCGCGGGCATCGGCATCGGCTGCTGCATCGGGTGCGGGTAGAGCGGACCCGAGGACCCGAACGGCGACGGCGCAGGCGCGGGCGGTGGAGCCGGCGCCTGCCAGCCCGGAGCGACCGGCAGCGGCACGCCGGGGCCGAGGTGCTGCACCGGCGCATGCGGGAGCGGCGCGCTCCCGGGCGGCAGCGGCCCAGGGATCGACGAGTCACGCCGTCCCATCGGCGCGATGGGCGTCGTCGACGGCGTGTGTCCCTGCGAGCCGGGCTGCGACCCCGGCAGCGATCCCGGGATGGCCGCGGCGGAAGACGCCCCGGGATGCGAGGGCGCTCCGGGCTGCGAGGGCGCTCCGGGGAAGACGCCGATCAGCTGTGTGCGATCGGGTCGCTTGCCCGCTGGGCCGCTGGGCTGCCCGACGGAGGATGCGCCGCCGCTGGGCGTGGTGCTCGGCACGACGCTCGGGTTTGGAATGCTCGGCATCATCTGCGTGCCGGGGATCCCTCCGCGCTTGATGCCGCTCGGCGACGAGTCGGGGCTCGAGCCCTGACGCGCGGGCGGCGCCGCCGCGCGCGCCGACATCGCCTCGGCGAGCGGGCCGCGACCGGAGTCGACGTTGCTCGTCGCGAGCGGCGAGACCTGCGGGCCTTTCGCGGGATCGCCGACACCCGGGGTCGTCGTCGCGAGCTCGAGCGGGATCGACGGCGGCGGTCCGTACGGCGTCGCAGCGACGAGGCCCTTCGCGGCCTGCTCCGCGGTCGCGGGGCCGGCGGTGCGCGCGAACGGATCGACCTTCGAGACGGGCAGCGGCGGCGCGTACTGGATCGAAGGCGATGCGCTCTGCGGGCTCGGACGCGAGCTGATGGGTGACGAGCCCGGCGCGGCGGGCGACATGCCGGTCGAAGCTGCCGGCGACCGCGGATCGCCTGCCGGCGCTCCGCACGCGGTGCAGAACTTCCGCGTGCCGATGAGCTCGGCGCCGCACTTCGCGCAGTGAGTCATGGATTATCGTACATGTTGGGTCAGCCGCGCGTTCGATACAAGGAAAGGCTCAGGAGCCGCTGTTCAAATCCGCGCTGCGCTTGCGGTGGATCGATAGCTCGGCCGGGAAGCCGCCCATGTCGACGGTGAACGCGCGCTCCAGCACCAGGCCCGCGCGTGCCGCACGCGCATGCAAGCGCGTGGGATCGGGCGCCGCCCAGACGAGCGCGCCGCCCGGCATCAGGACGTGCGCCGCATGATCGACGAAGCGCTCCAGCAGCTCGCCGTGCGTGCCGCGCTGCACGCGCCGTCCCATCGGCGGGTTCGTGACGATGAGCGAGACCGTGCCGGGATGGTAGGTCAGCGCGTCGGCCACCTCGAGGCGCGCGCCGACGATGCCGGCCGCTGCGAGGTTGGTGCGTGCGGCGGCGATGGCGGCGCTCTCGAGGTCGGTGCCCACCAGCGTGCGATAGGGCCCCAGCCGCGCGCGCTCGACGAGCTCGGCGCCGGCGCCGGCGAACGGATCCCAGACGATGTCGTCGGCGCGCGGGGGCACGAGCCGCACCAAGGCCGCAGCGATGGTAGGATGCGAGGACGCCGCGACCAGCTCCTTGCGGTACGCGAAGCGCTCGTCGACGAAGCCGCGTGGGACGAGCTCGATGGCGACGCGATCGGCGTGGTCGTCGACGATCACCTCCCACGTGCTACCCGTGGGATCGTTGACGAGCTCGGAGGTCGCCGCGGCGACGAGCTCTGCGCAGCGCCACGCGAGCGCGCGCCGATGACCGCCGCGCGTCCACGCGAGGCGAAAGCGGATCGGTCCGCCGCCCGTGTCGGTGTATCCGCGGAGGATGCCGAGCGCGCGTGGATCGAGGAGGGCGCGCACGATCGCCTCCGCCAGCTCTTCGCGTACCGGCACCGGATCGAGGGGAAACCCCACGTGCAGCGCGGTGCGGATGCTGGTGGCGCGGGCGAGCGGCCCCTCCAGCCGCGCGTCGACGATCCCCGCCCCGGCGATGCGCGGTCGCCACGCGGCGCCGAGCTCGCCCTCCACGATCGCCTCGAGCCCGGTGCGCGCGTGGAAGCGAATCGCCACCGGCCCGTCGAGAGCGCGCGAGAGATCGATGACGCCCGGGCGTTCGCGCGACTCCGTGCGATCGATCATGAGCGCCGCGCGTGTGGCGGGCAGCGCCGCGGCGCCTGCGAGCCGGCTGCGCGACGCCGACGAGCCGACCTTGCCGAGCGCATCGGCGAGCGCGCGGCGATCCTCCTCGCCGCCGCGATCCCAGGCCTCGAGGAGCGCTTGCTCGAGCGCCTCGCGCTCCGCGACGGCAGCGGGGCGGAGCTTGCCGAGCGATCGCGCCGCGGTGTGTCGCGTCTTGGGATCGGCGTCGGCGAGCGCGCCGACGAGCCATGTCCGCGCCGCGATCACCGCCTCGGCGGGCGCGGACGCGGTCGCGGCAAGCCGACCGAGGAGCTTCGCGAGCCGCCCGCGCGCCGGGCGCGTGGCGGCCTGGGCGCGGGTCACGGTCTCGCTCACCAGGCGTGCGCCGTGGCGGGCCTCGATGCGCAGGACCGCGCGTTCGGTAGCCTTGGCCAGCTCCTCGTCCTCGTCGGCGAAGAGGTCGAGCAGCGGTCCGAGATCGCGGATGCCCGGCGTGAAGCCGGTGTCGCGGACGCGTGTCGCCAGAGAAGTTGCCATGATCCTCCTGGCTTACACGACTTTGGGGGAGCGCGTAACCGCTCGCCTACGACGCGCGTACTCTTGTCGAGGAGCCCGCGTGACCGACTACGAGCCTCGTGACCCATTCCAGCCTTCGATGGGCCGCCGTGCCTTCATCCGCTCGGCGACCGTTGGTACCGTCGTGATCGCCCTCGGCGGCGCCGGCTATTGCCTCGCCGGCGAGGCGGAGGATCGGAAGGCGCGCGCTACCAATCGCCCCGACGGGCGCCCGAAGTTGCCGCCCGGCCAGTACCTGCTGAACCGCATCCGTCCGATGGGCGGCGTCGAGGGGGACCCGAGCCCGGGGGGCTGGAAGCTCAACGTGTCGGGCGAGGTCGAGGCGCCCTTCACCATCGACTTCGCGGAGCTCCTCAAGATGACGCAGGTCGATCAGATCTGCGACGTGCACTGCGTCACGAAGTGGACGGTGCTCGATAGCAAGTGGACCGGCGTGAAGCTCGCAGATCTCGCGGCTCGCGCGAGGGTGAAGCCGAGCGCGCGCCACGTCATCTTCGAGGCGAACGCCGGCTACACGTCGAACGTGCCGATCCGCGATGCGCTCGCGCCCAACGTGATCATCGCGCACAAGTACGAAGGTCAGTCGCTGGCGCGCTCGCACGGCGCGCCGGCGCGCGTGATCGTCCCCGATCTCTACTTCTGGAAGAGCTCGAAGTGGATCACGGGCGTGAAGTTCGTGGCGAGCGATCGTCCCGGCTACTGGGAGACGCGCGGCTACCACAACCACGCCGATCCCTGGAAAGAGGAGCGGTATGGCTGAGGCCGAGAGCGCGCCTCCTGCGCCTACGCCCGCGAACAAGAAGAAGAAGCCGCAGCACTGGCGTCCGTGGCTGCGCGCCATGCATCGCGACATCGGCTACGTGATGGTCGGCCTCACGTTCATCTACGCGCTCTCGGGCCTGGCGGTGAACCATCTCACCGACTGGAGCGATGGCGACGCAAGCTTCAAGACGTACTCGACCTCCATCGAGGTCGGGCCGCTCACGGGCGAGGACCAGGCGATCGCCGATCAGCTCCGCACCCGCCTCCTCATCAAGGAGGTGCCGCGCGAGGTGTACCGGCAGTCGCCCGAGGAGCTCGACATCATCTTCGACAAGCGCTCGCTGCACGTGAACACGCAGACCGGCCACGTCGTCGACGAAGGGCAGAAGCCGCGCTTCATCCTGCGCGTCGCGAACTGGCTCCACCTCAATCGCGGCAAGAAGGCCTGGACCTACGTGGCCGACGCCTACGCGAGCAGCCTCATGATTCTCGCGCTGAGCGGAATGTTCATGATCGCCGGTAAAAAAGGCCTGATCGGCCGCGGCGCGATCCTGGTCGGCCTGGGGGTCGCGATCCCGATTCTGTACGTGACGTTCGCCGGCCCGTAGCGAGTCGGCACCGAGACCGATCGCTACCGCGTCGACGTGGATCGACGCGGCGAAGACCGACCTCTCCGGCATGGATGGCACGAAGGTGCCGCCACCGCGGTCGGCGTGCGCGCCGACCGCCCGTTCGTCTTCTTCATCCGAGACACGCGCGGCACCGTTCTCTTCATGGGCCGCGTCGCGTCCCAGGCGCATAGCGCCGACCGCGGACGTGCGGCGTCCGCTTCGGCCGAATGGTTCAGATCCTTCACGATGCCGACCGCGCAAAGCCCGCGCGTCCGCTTCGGCGGAGTGGTTCAGATCCTTCACGATTCGCATCCGCGCGCCTCTGCCCGCGATGGTGAAGGATCTGAACTGTCTGGGCGAGGGCGTCGCGCCGCGGGGGCAAGGGGTGGCACGGACAGGTCGGAATCTGGCCCGGTCAGGGGCCGCGCGCTCCAAGTGTTTGGAAACACGAGTCTGCCGGCGTGGCACGCCGTTCGCTCCCCGCGGGTTCATGACGAACGGCGACGAGCACGAGCACGATGACGACGACGTGGGGGGCGCTCCGAACATGCCGCTCGCGGTGCTCCTGCTGACGACGGCTCATCGCCTCGCCGTCGAGCTCCTCGAGGGCCTCCGCTTCGAGTACTACTCCGTCATCGGTCTCGTGGCTCTGCAGCACCTGCGGTCCGGCGGACCGATGTGCCCGCGCCATCTGGCGGCTGCGCTGGGGTCGTCGCGATCCGCCGCTTCGCAGCTCGTCGCGCGGCTCGTGCGCGATGGACTCGTGGAGTGCCGAGCGGAGCCGTCGAACGGGCGCGAAAGGGTCATCCGCGTCACTCCCAAGGGGAACGACTATGGACGATGGGCCACGGCGGCCGGAGAGTCGTGCATGCAATCGTTCATGGAGTCGTTCGCGGACGACGAGAGGGCGACCCTACGGTCGCTGCTTCTGCGGCTCGAACGAAACGCCGACTGGCATCGGGGAGCGCGCTGGTTCGCCTCGGCGGGCGCGACGCGGCAGCGGCCGGGCGGTCCGCGCCACGCGATTCACGTTCGGTAGCGCTGGCGGATGGTCGGGATCAAGTACTCGTCGAACGCGCGCTCCACGTCGAACGCGGGCCTCCACCCCCAGTCGGCGCGGGCGCGACTGTCGTCCATGTCCTCGGGCCACGAGTCGACGATCTTCGAGCGCACCGCGTCGGGCTCGAACGAGATCTCCGCGCCGGGGAAGGCCTTGCGCACGCGGTCGGCGATCTGGCCGGCGCTCTCGCTGAAGGCCGACACGTTGTAGACGGTGTCGGTGAGCTTCGTGCGGTCGGCCTCGAGGAGGCTCACCAGCGAGCTCACCGCATCCGGCATGGCCATGAATGGGATCTGCGCGCCTTGCCCGACGAAGCACTGGTACGGCTGGTTCTGCGCCGCGGCGTGGAGCATCTCGGGACCGAAGTCGCTCGTGCCGCCGGTGGGCACCGTCTCCGCGGAGATGAGGCCGGGGAAGCGCAGCGAGCGAAAGTCGAGGCGCGCCGCGGTGGCGAGCGCGCTGAGCTGGCGGAAGTTCTGCGTGAAGTAACGTCCGAGGTGCTCGCAGTACAGCTTGTTGCAGCCGTACATCGTGATGGGCACGTTCCAGTCCTGTTCGCGGACGCGCCCGGCCTTCTTCTTCTCCTCCAGCGAGGGCATCCCGTAGACCGCGATCGAGCTGGGGAAGATGAACCGCACCGCGCGACCGAGCCGCGCCGACTGGTTCTGCGCGACGCGCAGGAGGTGGAGCGTGCCTTCGACGTTCACCTGGTGCGCGAGCTCCGGGTCCCGCTCGCCGCGCGTGGAGAGCAGCGCCGCGAGGTGGAAGACCACCTCGATCTCATGATGCGCCGCGATCTGATCGAGCAGATAGCGGTCCATGATGTTGCCGGCGTACGTCTCGAGGCAGAAGCCGCGGTACTTCTCGGGCAGCGGCGTGAGATCGACGGTCACCACGCGGTAACGACCATCCGTGTGGAGGCGCTGCAGAAGCGTGCGGCCGATCTCGCCGTTCGCTCCGGTCACGAGGACAACGGGCTTGCTCATCGCGCGCCAACCTAGATGGCCGGACGCGCGCCCGCAAGCCGTGTCAGCGGCGCTTGCGACGCGCGATGAGCGGAAGCGCCACCATCGTGAGGCCGACCACGACCCACGTGCCGAAATCGTTCTTCGACGGCGCAGTGCGGCATGTGCAGCCCTCGTCGTTGCCCGTGTAGGTGCGCGCGGGCGTCTTCGGCGGCGGCGCGCTCGGCGTGCTCGGCGCGCTCTTCGCGGCGCACGGGTCGTACGGCGGGTCGAAGATCCGCGTCGAGTGCGCCGGCGAGAGGGGGTCCTGCTGCGGCGACGCCTCGAGCCTGAGATCGGTCGACAGCGCGCTCACCGGGAGGTCGGCGCGGAGGCGCGTGATCCAGACGTCCTCGAGGTGGATGCTGCGCGAGGCCACCGCGAGGTCGTCGAAGCCGTCGCAGCCCGTGATGACCTTGGTGCACGTGCCCGCGTCGCCCGCGTCGCTGGCGCCGCCGTCCGTCGGGTCGGGCGGCTGGCCATCGGCCGGCGGGAGCGCGCTCTCGTCGCACGGCGCGGTGCGCGCAGGCCTGCCGGAGCACTGGCTGAGGTAGGCGTCGTGCACCGAGGGCATGCCCGCGAGGCTGCTCGTGCTGAGGCTCGTGCGCTGCGCGGCCTCCGCGATCCAGCTGCGTCCGTCGTTCGTCGCGAGCGCCTTGGCCACGAGCTCGGTGCGGTTCGAGCGACCGCTGAGGATGTCCCACGACAGCGCCGGCCAGTCGACCGCCGCCTCGGGGAAGTTCTGCGTGCGGTAGCGGCCCTCGCCGATGACCCATAGCGTGATGCCGACGCGCGCGCCGACGCCCGCCGCCACCATGCGCAGCGGCATCGTCGCGTCCGCGCCCGGCGAGACGATGCGCACCGGCTGCATGGCCTGTACGCCCACGCCCGGTCGCAGGCGCAGCGCGATGAAGTCCATCTTGTCTGCCACGTAGCTGTCGATGATGGGCGCGATCGCGGTCGGAATGACGAAGCCGTTCGTGGTCAGCCACTCGCGGATCCCGGTCGTGCCCGAGGCGCGGATGGTGACCGCCTGGTAGGGACCGATCGACGCCTGCGCGAGCACCTCGACGTCCTCGTTGCCAGTGAACGTCGTCGTGCCGGTGGAGGGCACGCCCGTGCCGTCGTCGGCGTTGCCGTTGCCGTTGCCCGCGCTGCCTGCGGTCTCGGGCACCGCGCTGTACGACTGCGCGCTGCTGCCCCCGCAGCCGCCGCCACCGCTGCCGCCGGAGTAGGAGCCGCTCGAGCTCGACGACGATGACGTGCCCAGCGTGAGCGTGACCGGCTTCGGCGGGCAAACGATCTGCGGTCCCTGCACCGTGCTGCGCGTCGCCGCGTCGACGGCGGCGATCCACTCGCCACGCGACAGCTCGATCGTCGCACCGGCACGCACCGGCAGCACCCACGCGAACTCCTCGGGGTTGCCCGCGTAGCGGACCTGATCCCAGAGGATAGTCTCCTTCGCCGTGATCTCGAACACCATGCGGTGGTCGGTCACGATGCTGCCACCGACGTCATTCGCCCCGTGAAAACAGCCGCCGCACGCCGCGGCATCGGGTGTATCCGTCACTGCCGCCAGAAGAAGGGCGGCCAGAGGCGCGCCGCCTCGCAGCACTGAACGCAAGCTAGGCATCGAAGGCTCCGTGTGAACGAAAGCCACATCGACCATGAC
>JAYTBL010000002.1:0-13319 GCA_043736975.1 Polyangiaceae bacterium | reverse complement strand
GAGCAACAGCTGCGCCGCCGTTTCGGGCTGCATGATGGGCGGCGTCGGCATGGGCGCGGTGGGCGAGATGATGAAGGGCTTCGGCAGCGCGCTCTCGCGCTGAGCTGCTCGTTCGCTAGCATGCAGGGGTGAGCACGGACGACGAGGCGACCGAGGTCGAGGCGGTTGCCTCGGTGCCGCCGTCGCCTGCGTCCACCTCGGCGCTCGCCTCGGGCTCCTCGACCCCGGCGACGGGCGGCGCCCACGCGACCGTCGCCGAGACGACGCTGGCGGCGCTGCACGGCGAGGAGGCCGCCCGGGCCGCGAGCTTCGGCCGCGTCGCGGCGATCCTCTGTGTCGTCGGGCTGTTCGGTCAGCTCGGGTACGCCGGTGATCCGAGCCTGCGTATTGCCATGGCCATCGCGCAGGCAGTGCTCGGCTCGGTCGGGATCTGGGTGTGGTGGCGCGCGCGCGACCCCGCGCGCTGGTCGCGCGGCGTGTTCCGGGTGTTCGGCGTCACCTCGGCGCTCGCCGCCGTCGTGTTCATGCACTACCTGGGCGTGTTCTCGCCGGTGACCGTGGTGGTGGTCTTCGGCCTCTCCTTCTTCGCCCTCGGAAGCGACACCGCGCTCCTCATGCCGCTCTCGCTCGCGGTGGCCGTCGCCTACTTCGTCTCGGCGCTGCTCATCACGCTCGACGTCGTGCCCGACCTCGGACTCTTCGTGCTCCGCCCCACGCCGCGCATCGCGCGCATCGCGATGCTCACCATGGTGACGGCGACGATGCTGATGCAGCTCTGGCAATCACGCCTCAGCCGCCGCGCGACGCTCCAGGCGATCGAGCGCTCCAACGAGGCGGCGCGCATCGCGCAGACCCGCGAGGCGCAGCTCGCGGAGGCGAAGGACAACCTCGACGCCGTGATCCGCGCCGGCGCGGGCAAGGGCGGTCGCTACACGGGCGCGCAGGCGGGGCGCTTTCGCCTCGAGCACGTCGTGGGGCGCGGCGCGATGGGCGAGGTATACGCGGCGCGCAGCGAGGCCGGCGAGCAGGCCGCGGTGAAGCTGCTGCATCTCGGCAAGCTCGAGGAGCCGGAGCTGGTGGGCCGCTTCCTGCGCGAGGCCGAGGTGGCGCGGCGCGTGCGCGGCCCGAACCTCGTGCAGCTGCTCGAGGTCGGCAACGCGCACGACGGGTCGCCGTACATTGCGATGGAGCTGCTCCAGGGACAGGATCTCGCCACGCTGCTCCGCGATCGCCCGAGCCTCTCGCTCGCGGAGACGGTGACGCTCGTGGAGGACGTCGCGCGCGGCCTCGAGGTGCTGCACGCGGCGGGCGTCGTGCATCGCGATCTGAAGCCGGCGAACCTCTTCCTCGCCGAGGGCGGCGCGCCGCGCTGGAAGATCCTCGACTACGGCGTCTCGAAGCTGCGCGAGTCGACGATGACCGAGGACCAGGTGGTCGGCACGCCGGGCTACATGTCGCCCGAGCAGGCGCAGGGCGGCACGGTCGATGGTCGCTCCGATCTCTTCGCGCTCGGCGCGGTGGCCTACCGCGTGCTCACCGGGCGTCGTCCGTTCACGGGGAACGGCACGCCGCAGCTCCTCTACCAGGTGGTGTACGCGCAGCCGGTGCGGCCGCGCGACGTCGCCGCCGACATCCCGCGGGACGTCGAGCTCGTGCTCGCGATCGCGCTCGCGAAGGTCCCGAAGGCGAGGTTCCCGACCAGCGCGTCGTTCGCCTCGGCGATGCGCGCCGCCGCGCAGGGCAAGCTGGACGAGAAGATGCGCATCCACGGGGACCGCCTCCTGCGCTCGGCGCCCTGGTCCAGCGCGGCGCCGGGCGTCGCCGGCTGACGGCGCACCGCGCGGTCGCTGGATCGCATCCGCGCGCACGCGGCCCTCGGCAAGCCCTGATTCCGCGCTCAGGTCGCGGCCAGCCGCCCGCTCGCTGCGGGCTCGTCAGCTGCCTCGCGCACCCCGAACAGCATGCATCCTACACCGATCAGCAGGCCGCCGAACAGCACGTCGAACCCCGCGGCGTAGCTGCCGCCGCTCCAGGTGATCACGTAGCCGATGATGATGTTCGTCAGGAACCCGCCGATCTGGCCGCCCATGTTGATGAAGCCCGACCCCGAGCCCATCAGACGCGGCGGCAGCAGCACCATCGGCATCGCCCAGATCGCGCCCACCGCCATGAACAGGAGGAAGCCCGCGAGGCACTGCATCACCATGAAGCCCGCCACGCCGTCGACCCTGGTGAAGCCGTAGAGCGCGAGCCCTCCCAGCACCTGACAGGCGAGCACCAGGACCTTGCGCCGACCGCGGAAGAAGCGGTCCGACACCCAGCCCGACGCCATGCAGCCCACCGCGCCGAACGCGAACGGCAAGGACGCCGCGAGCGCCATGCCCTTCAGGTCGAGGCCCTTGACCTTCATCAGGTAGCTCGGGAGCCAGTTCAGCCAGCCGTACATCGTGATGTTGCCCGCGAGCGCGGTGAAGAAGAGCGCCCACACCGATCGCTGCCCCAGCAGATCGCGGAACGACCCCGGCGCGCTGCTCGCATCGGATCTCGCCAGCTCCGCCGCCTCGTCGCGCTCGAACTGCGCGACCTCCGCCGCCGCCGCGCCGGGATAGGTGCGAACCGAGTCATGGATGAAGCGATAGGCGAGCGCGAACGCCAACAGCCCGATGCCGCCGAGCACGTAGAACGCCGTGCGCCACCCGTAGTGCTGCAGCACCGGCGCCAGCAGGATCGGCGTCACCGCCGGGCCGATCGCCACCGAGGAGAGGATCAGCGCGTTGGCGGTGGCGCGGTTCTTCTTCGTGAACCACTGCCCGATCACCTTCCACACCGAGGCCGGGAAGAGCCCCTCGCCGACGCCGAACAGGAAGCGCGTCACCAGCAGCACCGTGAGCCCCGTCACCACGCCCGTGAGCACCGTGAAGATCGTCCACCAACCGAGCGCGATCAGGATCACCTTGCGCGGCCCGAGCTTGTCCGCGAGCAGGCCGCCCGGGATCTGGCAGAGCGCGTAGCCCGCGAAGAACGCGCTGAGGATCCAGCCGATCTTGTCGGCCTGCACCTCGAGGTCCTTCGCCATGAACGGCACCGCCATGTTGATGGCCATGCGATCGAGCCACGCCACGAGGTACGAGACGAGCAGAACGAGACCGACCTTGGTGCTTGCTTTCATGGTGCTGCCCGGATCAGTTCATGATGAAGCGCAGCGCGGCGATCACCGAGCGCTCGCCGGTCTCGGCGCTGCGCTCCTGCTTGGTCGTCCAGTACGCGAAGCGCGCGCCCAGCGACACGTTGGGGGCGATCCAGATCGTGCCGCCGAGGTTCGCGTAGCGGTTGGTGGTGACGAGGTTATCGCCGATCTGGAACTGCACCTGCTGGTACTGGACGCCGAAGCCGTCCGCGCAGTCGTAGGCGCACTTGAAGCGGCGCGCGATATCGACGTCGATGCCGCCGCCGAGGTTGACCGCCTGGTAGCGATCCGCGGCGCGCTTGCCGAGGTCGGTCGCGACCAGCGTGTCGTTGCGGGTGTAGGCGGCACTCGCGAAGGGCACGAGCAGGCCATCGAGCAGCTTGACGCGGATGCTGCCGCGGCCGTTGTAGCCGCGGATGTGATCGTCGTCTTCCTTGTTGGTGTTGGTGTTGACGTCGAAGCCCTGCACCGCGAGCCGCGCGTCCACGTATTTCGTATCGAGCATGAGGCTCGGCGTGAGCATCATGATGTGGAAGGTGTCGTCGGGGAACTGGTTGGGGACCTGGCTCACCGACTGGTACGGCTGCGTGTAGAACCGCTCGAAGGGCGGGTAAGGACCACCGATGAGCAGGCTCGACGTGGTCGAGATCGGGTTGCCGGCGTTGAAGGCGATGGCGGCGCGCAGACCCGGCACTAGCTCGAGCTGCCCGCGGATGCCGTTGCCCAGGTTGAAGCCGCTGAAGAGCAGCGGGTCGCGGGTCGCGGTGTCCTGGAGGAACGTGTCGGCGACGTGCGCCGAGAAGTAGTCCACGCTCGCCTCGTCGATGAAGCGACCGACCTCCACGCGCCACGCGCCGCGATGGAGACGCAGCGTCTGCTGGCGGACCTGGAGCGCCGCCTGGCCCTCGTAGGCGCTCGTGCCGTGGAGGCTGGTGCCGCCCGACGCCATGAGCTCGCTCTCCGCCGAGACGAGCTCGCCCCAGTTCGCCTTGAGGCCGAAGCGCCCCAGCGCGAACGTGCTCACGCGGTTCTGCCTGCTCTCCTCGGGGCGGCCCTTGGGGAGGTCGTACTTGAGGCCGCCCGCGATCAGGAAGTAGGGGCGGACGTTGAGGCCGGGCTGCAGAGCGCCGTCGGCGACGGGCGGCGCGACCACCAGCGCATCGGCGCCTTCGCCGCGCGAGGCAACGGGTGGGACCGCGGGCGGCGGCGCGGGCGTGACCGGCGGTGTGCCCGCTGGGACGGCGGGGTCCTCGGGCTGACGCGCGTGGGACGTCGCGGGCACGAGGAGGCCTGCGATCGCGAGCATGGCCGCGATCGCCGCGTACTTCGGCGTGTTCATCACTCTGCTCCGCCGAGGGCCTTCACGATGATCTTGAGTGCCGCTTCGCTGCGGATCGAGCCCATGTGGTTCTTGAAGAGGCCGTTGTAGAAATAGTTGCTGAGATCGTTGGAGGTGAGATCGACGGTGAGGTTCGTGGCGCCGTTCAGCTTCGAGCTGCCCTCGGAGACGAACTCGTCCTGGTAGGTGCCCTCCTGCACGTCCTTCATCACGACCGTCGTGTACGCGACCTTGTGGTTGCCGCAGACCGCCTTCTGGCCGAACGCGGTGTCGCCGTCGGCGCACGGGGTCTCCCACGCGCCGTTCGGTCCGTTGTTCGGCTTCAGGAAGTCGGTGGGCGTGAACGATGTGCGGTCGCCGAGCTCGCACGCGATCTTGCCGCGCATGGTGGGGTTCGTGCCGCACAGCGCGCGGAAGGAGGAGACACCGTGGTGCGAGCCCGCCCCGAAGACGAGGCTCGAGAAGCGCTCGTACGGCTTCTTGCCCTCGCGATGGAGGCGGCGCAGCGCGTCGCGCGCGATGGTAGGGCCGACCGAGAACGCGACCAGCGACAGCTGGCGGTCGGGGAACGCCGTCATCACCGAGTCGATGAAGTGCTGGAGGATCGGCACCGCCCAGCCGTGATCGAAGTTCATCCCGGCGTTCTCGGTCTTGTTGTCGGCGTTGGGGTCGTCGACCTTGTCGTAGCGAACGTCCACCGCGAGGACGCGGTAGCGCTGCGCGACCAGGCGGTCGGCGAGCATCAGCAGCGCGTCCGCCGCGTCAGCAGGGAACTTCTCCCAGTCGGCCGGCGTCGACGAGTTGCCGTGCATCAGCAGGATGATCGGCTTCGAGGTGTCCTCGTTGGTCAGCGGGTACGCCTTGGCGGCGCACGTGTAGCCGGGGATGGTGGCGGCGACGTAGGCGCTCGCCTTGCGCGTTTCGAGGCCGTCGAGGGTACAGCCAGGATGGGTCGCGAGATCGCGGTAGGGGATGACGTCCTTGTTGCCCTCGTTCTTCGTCGGATCGCCGGCGATGGCGGCGGCGCCGGTGCCCGCCTCCGCGCTCTTCGAGGGATCGACGTTCGAGGTGAGGCAGCCCGCGGTGAGCGCGCTGAAGAGGACGAGAGAGGATGTGATGCGGGTGCTGCTCATCGGGATGCTGCTCTGCGGGCGAGGACGGTGAGGGCGAGGAGAGAACCGAGGACGAGGAGCGCGCTGCCGCCACCGGTGCCGCTGCCGATGGTGCGCGTGACCGTGCACGTGCTGCCGTGGCGCGCGCTCGAGTCGCCGGGGTCCGCGCCGTTGCCGCTGCTCGAGGCGCCGCCGTCGGCGCTTACCCCGCCGGTGCTCGACGACGAGGAGACGCCGCTCGAGCCGCTGCTGGACGCGCCGTTGCCCGTGCCCCCGTCGCCCACGCCCCCGCCGGGGGCGATCCCGAAGAACGTCGCGATGCGGCGCGAGGCGCAGATCCCCTTGTCGAGCGCGTAGGTGCTGGCGGCGCCGCACTTTGCGCTGGGGAGGACCGGGACGCCGTGCGTCATGCCGGCGATCTCGAACGTCTCGACGACCGGCTTGTTCGCCGAGTCGGTGTAGACTGCATGTGACTGGCCATCGACGGTGTCGGTGAGGGGCGCCTTCGCATCGACGCCGTGCACGCCGGTCCACTGCTTGACGAGCTCCATGCGGTTGGTGGGCGAGACGGTGGTGTCGGCGCTGCCCTGCCAGATCGACAGGCGCGGCCACGGCCCCGCGAAGCCCGGGTTACCCGCCTTCGCGAGCGCGGCCCAGTCGGCCGCGGACTTCGTCTTGCCCGGCTTCATGCAGCCGTTCACCTCGGCGTAGGTGGTGGTGCAGTCGTAGGGGATGCCGGCGATGGTCGCGGCGCCCGCGAACACGTCGGGGTAGGTCGCGGCCATGATGGCGGCGGTGCCGCCCCCCGCCGAGAAGCCGACCACGAACACCTGCTTGGCGTCGGAGCCGTGCGCGGCGATGGTCTTGTCGACCATCTGCTTGAGGGAGAGGTTCTCGCCCTTTCCGCGCCGGAGGTTGTCGGGGACGCCGTACTCACCGGCCCAGTTGAAGCAACGCAGCGAGTTGTTGACGGTCTGCTGCTCGGGATAGACGACCGTGAAGCCCACCTCGTCGGCGAGCTGGTTCCAGCCCGTCACCGCCGCGCTCTCCGCGGTCTCGGTGCAGCCGTGCAGCACCAGCACCACCGGCTTGTTCGCGGCGAGGCCCGCCGGGACGTACTCGTACATCTTCAGCGCGCCGGGGTTCGAGCCGAAGCCCGTCACCTCGACGATGCCGGAGCCGAGCTCGCTCGCGACCGAGCCCGTGCTCTCGGAGGGCTCGCTCTCGGGGCGCGAGGCGCAGGCGGAGGCGAAGGTCGCGAGGAAGAGGAAGAGGACCGGGGAGAGCGTGGAGTGGGGGCGCATCGCGAACGCCGCCTGAGCAGGGGACGTGCCACGGGGCGGTCACCGGCGCGGCGCGGCGCGGCGCGCCGCGGAAGCCCCGGCGTTCCATGGCCGATCGCAAATCGCCCTGAATTTGCCGGGCCGCGTCATCGTTTGCGTCATGCGTCGCGCGCGACGCACGTCGCGCGGGCGCGGGGCGCGTCAGGTGGGACGCGCCAGCGGCGAGCGCTCAGGGGAGGCAGCTGTTGGTCGACACACAGGACCAAGCGGTCATCGAACCGAGGAGCGGGCAGCTGGCGCACGCCGGCGACGGGGCGCACGCGTCGGCGAGAAACGCCGCGACCGCTTCGCTGTACAGCGTCGTCTCGGCGGAGGCTGCGCTGGCGACGATGACGTCGCAGTCACACTCGTCCTTCACCGTGACCTTGCACTGCGTCGCCGAGGGAAACGTGCATTTACGGGCACCCGCTCTCGCCTTCGCCACCGCGGCGCGACGCGCAGCGCAAGGGTCGGCGTCGGCCTCCACGACGTCTGCGCCGACGTCGCCTGGGGCGTCGGTCCCGGACTCCGTCAGCGCGACGTCCAGCACGCTCGTGTCCGGCGCGCCCGCTTCGCCCGGGTCGGGACGGACCTCCCAGCCCAGCGAGCAGCCGGCCGCGATCGCCGCGGTCACCCCCGCGATCGCGCCCGCGAGCGCGAGGCGCGGCCCACGCATCAGCGACGAACGAGGCTCCCGGGGAGGCGGCACGGCGGCTTGATGCTACCATCCCGCCGCGCATGCAGCCGAAGTTGCCCCGTACGCTCGCGTGTCGCGGGCTGCTCGCCTTGGCCTGCGTGCTCGGATTCCCCGCGGCACCGGCGCTCGCGCAGGGGCCGCCGCCCGACGGTACGCAGCTCGATCGCGCGCGGGCCGCCTACGACCGCGGGGTGCGCGCGCACGCGGCGCGCGACTACGTGATCGCGGCGCGCGCGTTTGCCGAGGCCGATGCGCTGGCGCCCCAGCCGGCCTCGCTCGAGGCCGCGCTCGAGGCCGCGATGCGCGCCGACGATGCGCTGCTCGGCGCGGAGCTCGTCGATCGCGCCGAGGGCCGCGGCGGTGATCCCGGCGTCGCCCGGACGCTGGTGGCGGCGCGCAAGCGCTTCGCGGGACGCACCGGCAAGGTGCGCGTCGACTGCCGCGCGGAGGCGCGCTGCGTGGCGGCGGTCGATGGATCTCCGGCGGATGCGCGGCGGCTGATCTACGTGATCGCGGGGCCGCACGCGGTGGTGGTGCATCGCGGCGACGATCGGATCGAGGACCTCCTCGAGGTGAAGGCGGACGCGACCGTGGTGGTCGGCAGCCTGAGCAGCGCGCCGACCGGCGCGCCTGCGACCGGCGGGAGCCCCGCGCCGGTCCGGGGGACGCCGGGCACCGAGAGCCAGAAGCTCGCGCCGGTCTGGTTCTTCGTGGGCGTCGGCGTCACCGCCGTGTTCGCCGCAGGGACCGTGATGAGCGGGCTCGACGCGGTGACCAAGCACGATCGCTTCAAGGGCAACGGCTGCGGGATCGACGCCGCCGGGCCGCGACCCGCCGACTGCGACCAGCAGGGCAAGGAGGGATCGAGCGCGCAGCTCCGCACCAACGTGCTGCTCGGCAGCACCGTGCTCCTCGCCGCGGCGACGACCGCGCTCGGCATCTTCGCGGTGCGCTGGAGCAACGGCACGCGCGCCAGCCTCGTGCTCGGCACGCAGCGCTCGGCGGCGATGGCCGGCCTCGAGCTCGTCACGCCATGATCCCCGGGCGCCGCTACGAGCCGCTGCTCAAGATCGCCTCGGGCGGGACCGCCGCGGTCTACGTCGGCACCGCGGCGGGCGCGCTGGGCTTCCGGCAGCTGGTCGCCATCAAGATCCCGCACGCGCACCTCGCCGACGATCCGGCGTTCCGCGCCGCGCTCCTCGAGGAGGCGAAGATCGCCGCGCGCCTCCATCACGCGAACGTGGTCGACGTGCGCGACGTCGAGGTCGACGACGGCGGCGTGCAGCTCGTCATGGACTACGTGGAGGGCGCCTCGCTGAGCGAGCTGATCCGCGGCTGGACGAAGGAGCCGCCGGCGCGCCCCGAGGCGGTCGCGATCCGCATCGTGCTCGATGCCTGCGAGGGGCTCCGCGCGCTCCACGAGCTCACCGGTGACGACGGCGCCGCGCTCGGCCTGGTCCATCGCGACGTATCTCCTGCGAACGTGCTGGTGGGTCTCGACGGCGTGGCGCGCATCGCCGACTTCGGGCTCGCGAAGTCGCTGAGCGCCGTGGATCGCACCACCAGCGAGGGCACGCTGCGCGGCAAGCTCGGCTACATGGCGCCCGAGTACGTGCGGGGGAAGGGGATCGATCAC
This sequence comes from Polyangiaceae bacterium, assembly GCA_043736975.1. Lineage (GTDB taxonomy): Bacteria > Myxococcota_A > Polyangia > Polyangiales > Polyangiaceae > Labilithrix. The sequence goes on along the minus strand of JAYTBL010000002.1, from coordinate 4,026 downwards.
CGCATCGACGTCTTCGCGATGGGCGTCGTGCTGTGGGAGGCGGTGGCGCGGCGGCGCCTCTTCCGCGGCGAGAACGACGGCGAGACGCTCGACCGCATCCAGACCATGACCGCGCCTTCGCTCACCGAGACCGCGGCGGCGCACCTCGGCGACGCGGTCGTGGACCTCGATGCCGTGGTGACGCGCGCCCTCGCCAAGGACCGCGATCTGCGCTACCCGACGGTCGCGGCGCTGGCCGCGGATCTCGAGAAGGTGGTGCGCGCGCACGACCTCGGCGCGACCCACGGTGACGTGCGCGACGCGTTCGCGCCCTCGCTTCGTAGCGCGCTCGAGGAGCGCCGCAGGACCGTGCAGTCTGCAAGCATCGCCACGGAGAGCACGCGCCCCCCGGAGCTGCCTTCACCGTCGGTCCCGCCGCCCTCCGTCTCGCAGTCCGTCACGCGCTCGTCGGTCTCTCGCTCGGCGCCGGCGTCACCCGCACCGCCGCGCGCGCGCGCGGCGGTGATCCTCGTGGCGCTGGCCGTCCTCGCGGGCGCGATCGCGGTGGTGGCCTCGGTCACGCGGCCGCCGCGCGTCGCCACGGTCACGGTCCCGGGCGAGCCGCGCGCCTTGCCGCGCGCCAGCGCGGAGCGCGCGATCGAGCCGCTCGCGGGGGAGACCAACGGGCGCGCGTTCGCACCCGAAGAGCTGACCTCGGCCTCGACCAATCCGACGATCGCGTCTGCCGCGCGCCCACGCCCTGGCGTGCGCGTGCCGCCGCGTCCCAGCTCCGACGAGCCTGGAAAGAAGCCTCCGCGTCCCAACCCGTACGCCTCCGCACCGCTAGCGCGCTAGCAGCTGGGGTTGGCTGCACGGAGTCGTGGCGGTGCAAAGGACGTCCTCGGACCTCGAGAACGCCGTGTTGTTCCTCGGCGGGGGTTCCGGCGGTCCTCAGCGACGAGCTAGGTGTGACCTGGGGGTGCCGTTCGCCTGCCGGCTCGACTGCCCAACGGATCCGATATCTGCTCGGAAACGAAGCGTATTCTGGCGGTCGAGGGAGGCCCCGGATCCTTTTTGTACGACAGATCCCCACAGCTGGCGTCGTTCAGCCCGGAGAACGAGCCATGAAGCTGAGCATGAAGACGTCGCCCCTCGCCACGCTCGCGGTCTGCAGCGTCATGTTCGCGTGCTCCTCCTCGAGTGAGGGCGACCTCGCCGCCGCGCCCGAAACGCCGGCGGCGAGTCCTCCCGACCGCGACGGCGCGGTGGCGCCCGAGCCGCCCATGAAGCGCGTCTTCGTCTCGAGCACGACGTTGCGCGGCGGAGGCATCGGGGGGGCGGCCGGAGCTGACAAGGAGTGTCAACTCCTCGCGGACGCCGCGAAGCTGGGCGGCACCTTCCGCGCGCAGCTCGCCTACACGAACGCGACTCCTCCGACCACGGTGGGCCCCTACGTGCTCGTCGACGGAACCGTCGTGCTCGAAGAAGGGAAGCGCCTTTCCAACGGGGTGGTCCACCCGATCAACATGACCGAGAAGGGCGGCACCGCCGTGGACGGCTCGCGCGTGTGGACGGGCGCCACGAACCAGACCTGCGACAACTGGAACACGACGAACGAGTACATGGTCGGCACGTACGGGATCGCCACGTCCATCCCGCAGTTCGCCGCGGCGGACCTCGCCGAATGCGTCGGGGCGTTCGCGAGCATCTACTGCTTCGAGCACTGAGGCACCGGAGTCGCGCCCAGCGCGCGCCTGCCCTGGCGCTGCCCGGTTGGGCAAGTCGCGCGCTGCGCAACCTCTTTTCCCCAATTTTGCAGGAGTCTTGATGCCCCGATCTTCTGCCGCGCTCGCGGCCCTCGTTGGTCTTCTCTCCGCCGCTGGTTGCTCCACGGAGACCATCGCGGCGCCCGACCCGGGCCTCGCGCCGGCCGGTACCGCCGACCCCAGTCCGACCCCGCCGACGACCCCCGACTCCGACCCGGTCGTGAACGACGCGCCCTGGAAGGAGACGCACCCGCTCGTCGCCGACGTCCGGGCGATCTCGTGCCCGAGCGACACCGAGGTCCACATCGCGACCTCGCTGGGCCTCTACCGCCTCGAGGGCGACGCCTGGAAGACCGTCGCCGCGGGCGACTTCTCGGCGGTCAGCATGACCTCGGAGACGAGCGGCTTCGCGGGCGGCGACGGAGTCTTCCTGCAGCGCTCGGGCAGCACCTGGTCCTCGCTCGCCGCGGCCTCGTGGAAGGTACGTGCGATCTACACCAATGCCGACGGCGCGTTCGTCGGCGGCAGCGGGTACATGTACATCGGAAGGAACCAGCTGCCGGTGGAGCCGCTCGTCTGGTTCGTCGGCAACGACCTGACGCTCCGCGACGACTACGCCTTCGGCTCGCGCATCACCGCGGGATCGGTGACGTCGATCGCGGGCTCCGGCGCCTATGCCGTGCTGAGCGCCGGCAGCTACGTGATGTCCTGGTCGGGCCTCGCGTGGGATCCCGTGGGCTCCAGCGGTCCCCAGATCGCTTCGCTCTTCACCTACAAGCAGAATCTGCTCGCGGTCGGCAACGGCGGCGCGATCCTCCAGCGGACCCCGAAGGGCGACTACCAGGCCCTGAAGACGAGCGAGGGCGTCGACCTCACCGCGGGCTGCGTGACCGGCACCGGCACGCTATGGGTGGCGGGCGGCAACCGGGTCTTCCGCCGCCACGACCCGCTCTGACCGAGCTCAGGGGGTCGGCGTGCAAAGGAACGTCGAGAGCGCCGCATCCAGCAGAGTCCACGTCAGCTGGCCGTCGCGCCGAGGGGCTAGAGACTACGAACGTGAGCCGGGGGAAGAGGAGGAGGAAGCCCGTCCGGTGTCGGCGTCAGCGAGCACCTCCGCCAGTTTCGCTCGATCCTGAGATCGAAGCGCTTCATCTTCATCTTCATCTTCGTGCGGTCGTCGATGGCGCCGTTCGACGGCGTTGGTCGGGGGAGCGGCGGCAACACTTCGGTCTCGCTCTTGGCCTTTGCGGGGGCGGCGGGGAGGGGACGCGTCGAGGTCGCCGGCGATGCGCTCGAAGCGGCGGCCAGCGGCGGAGGAGGCTCGGCCGCTGCGGTCGCGGTCGGCGGAGCCTCTTGCGCTCGATCGGCGAGGATCTCGTGGATGGCGCCGGCGCGCGGCGCCGTCATCGTGTGACGCAGCCACGACCCGCCCAGCGCGCACGCGGCGACGCAGACCGCGACCGCAAGGAAGTCGCCGAGCGTCCACGACGGGCTCTCCTTCGCCGGCGCGACGGCGCGCGCGAGACGCCTCGCGCTGGGAGCGCTCGCCTGGCGCTCGTCGCGATCGATGCCGGCCTTCCACGCCGATCGCATGGTGGCGAGCCACTCGTCGGTCTCGGTGTCGGGCTTCACTTCGAGTCCTCGGTTTCGCGCTTCAGGATGTTTGCCAGATCGACGCGCGCTCTCTGCAGTCGGGAACGAACCGTCGCCTCGGGGCAGCCGAGCATCTCCGCGACGCGCGACGCGGGCAGCTCTTCCAGCGCGCACAGCGTGAGCACCGCGCGCTTGTCCGCGGAGAGGCGCTGGAGCGCGCGTTCGAGCCGCATCATGCGCTCGCGTTCGATGGCGAGCTCGCCCGCGTCGCATCCCTCGGCGGCGGGCTCCGGTGTCGACTCCGTCGTTCGCTCGAAGCTGCGCAGCCAGCGCCGGTACCAGCGCCAGCAATTGATCGCGACGCTGGCGCAGGTGCGATACGTGTAGGTTGCAAACTGCGCACGACCTTCGAAGCCATCGACGTTGCGGCAGATTCGTTCGAGCGCGGTCTGGGTCAGGTCGTCGAGGTCGCGCGTCGAGCTGCCGCCGACGAAGCTGCGCATCTGCCGACGTACGAGCAGGACCACCTCCGCCCACTCGATCGGGATCGCCGGCGCGCGAGTGGCGTGCGATACGCGAGTCGCGGCGATCGCGTCACCGGCGGTGCGGGAGGTGGTTGTCATCCTCGAGGCGCTCGCTTGCCACGCATTCCAGACGACACCCGCATGGATGCCGGCGATCCCGGCGA
>JAYTBL010000001.1:0-5873 GCA_043736975.1 Polyangiaceae bacterium | reverse complement strand
CGTTGCGGATGATGAAGCGGAGCGCATGGTTGATGGCGCCCTTCTTCGTTTCCTTGTAGCCGATGAGGCCGGGCGTGATGGGGAGGCCGGCTGCGTCGGCGCTCGAGCAGCCGAGGCCGCGGTTCGTGCGCGGGTACGTCTTGTCGAGCTGCCACATGGCGAGGAAGCCGGTCCATTCGGCGCCGCTCTTCTGCGCCTGGTAGACCTCGAAGAGCCGGTTTTCACCGGGCGCGACGACGAGCAGGTGACAGTCCTCGCCGTCGGGGCAGTCGCCGTAGTCGAAGTCGCCCTCGATGTAGCCCTTCGTCGGGATGGAGACGGGATCGGAGTCGGCCTCGTCCTGCTGGGGGATCGTGACCTTCGGGGCGCCAGTGCCATCGAGCACGTTGAAGCTGAAGTCGATCTGGAAGACGCCGCTGGTCCCCCACTGCGCGAGCGCGCCGATCATCTCTCCCGAGGTCTCGGCGACGGGCGCGGTGTCGACGGGCCGGTACCACTCCGTGGTCTTGCGCCAGATCGAGGTCGTGGGGATGAGCCCGTCGTCGGCCGCGATGGGACCGCCGCTCGAGCCGCTGCTCCCGCTCGAGCCGCCGCTGCTTCCGCTCGAGCCGCTCGAGCCGCTGCTCCCGCTCGAGCCGCTGCTCCCGCTCGAGCCGCTGGACATCGAGGAGTCGTCGCTGGAGCAGCCCGGCGTGCCGCCCAGTCCGAGCACGCCGCACACGAGAATTCCGGTCGCAAGCACGCGCATGTTCGAGCTCTCCTGGGTCACTGGACGACGACGACGCTGGCGGGACCGGCGGCTTCCGCGAAGGAGCCCTGAGGGCGCTCGGCGGCGGCCGGCCAGTCGGGGTTGCGGAGGTAGCGGAGGAGACCGGCGCCGAAGCCGAGGCCGTGGCACACGTGGAGTACCGGGAAGATCGACGCCACGACCGGCGCGAGAGACAGGCCGTGCTTGCGCGAGACGCGAATTCCTTCCACCGCGATCGCCGCGCCGTAGATCCCGAGCGCGAACGGCAGGAGCGGCTGCCAGGGCGAGGTCACGAGCAGCGCCGTGCCCCCGACCACCAGCAGGAACGGCAGCATCGGGCGCACCGAGAGCAGGCGGCCGTGCTTCAGCAGCGTGCGCGCGCGGCCCTTTCCGTAGCTGAAATACTGCTTCGCGAGCCCGCGGTACGAGTCGCGCGGGAAGTAGTGCACGACGATGCGCTGACTGAGGTAGACGCGCCCGCCGGCCTCGTGGATCCGCTGGTTCAGCTCGGCGTCCTCGTTGGTGATGGCGTTGGCGTCGAACCCGCCCACCACCTCGAACACCGCGCGCGGGAAGGCGCCGGGGAAGACGGTCTCCACCCAGCCCTCCGCGCCCAGGTCGCGGTAGCTCGAGTTGCCGACCGCGAGCTTGCTCTCGAGCGCGGCGCAGACTGCGCGCTGGAACCACGAGGTCGCCGCCGGCCGCGCCGGGCCGCCGACGTTCTGCGCGCCGGTCTCCGCGAGCACCTCGACGCACTGGCGAACGAAGTCCTTCGCGTAGCGTGCGTGGACATCCATGCGGACGATGATGTCGCCCCGCGCGGCGGCGATCATGGCGTTCATGGCGGCCGCCTGGAGCCGCTTCGGGTTGTCGATGACGCGCACCACGCCGGGCTTGTCGGCGGCCACGCGCGCCAGGATCTCGCGCGTGCGATCGGTGCTCATGCCGTCACCGATGAGCACCTCGATCGACGCGGCGGGGTAGTCCTGGTCGAAGACGTCCGCGAGGAAGGTCTCGATGTACCGCTCCTCGTTGAAGCACGGCACGGCAATGGTCACGACCGGCCCGTTCGCCATGCCCCGAAAGGTATCACGACGTCCGAAGCGGGTGCGAACCCGAGGCTCCCCGGACTAGGATGGAGAGGATGCCCGAGGCGCTGATCGTGGCGTACGCGTTTCCCCCCGTGGGCGGGGCGGGCGTGCAGCGGATGTCCAAGCTCGCGAAGTACCTGCCGCTGCACGGGTTCACGCCGCGCGTGCTCACCGTCGCGAACCCTTCGGTGCCGCTCACCGACGCTTCGCTGGCCCGCGACCTTCCCGCGGACCTCGAGGTGATCCGCGCGCGCTCGCTCGAGCCCGGCTACGCGGCGAAGAAGGTGGCGTGGGAGGCCGCGGCCGACGTGAAGCCCTCGCGGAAGAAGCAGGCGCTGCGCTTCGCGACCGGGCTGGTCCGGCAGCTCGCCTACCCCGATATCCAGATGCTCTGGATGCCTGGCGCGCATGCCGCGTTGGCGCGCGTGCTCGTCCAGCGGCCGCCCGAGGTGGTGCTGATCAGCGGGCCCCCCTTCTCGCAGTTCCTGCTGGCGCCGCTCGCGCGCGCCCGGTCCGCGGTGGTGCTCGACTACCGCGACGAGTGGAGCCTCATCCGCGGCGCCTACGAGATGACGCGCAGCACCGTGGCGCGCCTCATCGGCGATCCGCTCGAGGCCGCGCTCCTGCGCACGGCGCACATGGTCACGACCGCGACCGAGGAGTTCCGGCAGAACCTGCTCGACCGCTTCACGTTCCTCGATCCGAGCTCGGTGGTGGCGATCCCCAACGGCTACGACCCCGAGGACTTCCCGGCCGACCTCCCCTCCCCTCCCCGCGATCGCTTCGTGATCTCGCACGTGGGCACGGTCTTCAAGCTCACGAGCCCGGCCGGGCTGCTGGGCGCGATCCGGCGCCTCCACGCGACCGAGCCGGAGCTGGCGCGCCTGCTGGAGGTCCGGTTCATCGGGCGCGTCGTGGATCTCGAGGCCGCCGCGTTCGAGGGCATGGAGGCCCTCGGCGTGAAGCGCATTGGCTACCTCGATCACGACGAGGCGGTTCGCGCGCTCGCCTCGAGCCACCTCGCGCTCTGCATCCTCGACGACACCGCGGGCGTCGAGCGCATCTACCCCGCGAAGATCTTCGAGCTGATGGCGATCAAGCGCCCGGCGCTCACGCTCGCCCCCGACGGGGCGCTCTCCCGCCTCGTGGAGCGGCACCGCATCGGCGACCGCCTCCCCCCGCGGGACGAGGCCGCGATCTGCGCGCTCCTGGCGGCAAAGCTACGCGCGTTCCGCGACGGCCAGCCCGCCGCGGCGCTGACGCCGGTCGACACCGAGCAGTTCGACCGCCGCGCCATTGCCGGCGCGTTCGCGGGCGTCATGACCGCCGCGATCCAGCGCGCGCACCGCCCGGGATGACAGTGAGCCAGAGGTCGCTCCCCGCTCATCGTGCGCCAAACGGAGCGTGTGCCCTTCGTCACTGACGACGAAGTAGGCATCGAGCGTCGGGGAAAGCGCCGGGCGCATCCACGCCGGTGATGGATGCGCGTGAAGTCGCCGTCGGGGTCGCGGTGCTCACGGGTGCCGCTCGCCGAACTCATCGGGACCGATCTCCCCGCGGAGCAGCGTGACCCCCGACCCACGTGCGAACGCTACGCAGCTGCGAGGCGTCCGGCGGCGCGACGAGAAGGACTGGAGCCGCGTGCCGTCGGGGGCGAGAAGGACACGCGGGACGCGATGCCGGGCGACTGGCGCGCAGGGAGCGAGACAGCGCTGCTGCGCATGAGTCTCCTGCATCGGGCGCGACACGAGACGACCTTCGACCTTCGACGTATCGTCGCTTGCGCGCTCCAGAGCGTCGCGATGTACTTTCTCTCGCGACGTACTCCCTGGGGCTGACGAGCGCGCGATTGCCCGGCGAATCGCGCGACCGCCGGTCAACCGTGGGGTGGACGCGACACGCGACACCTGACGAGCTCGTGCCAGTTTGCAGCCTCATGCAGCCACCTGAAGGCTGATTTTTGCAGGGTCATGCAGCCACCGCATTTGCAGACTGATGCGGCCACCAGCACGAGGGGCTGACCGAATTTTTGCAGGGTCATGCAGCCATGTTTCTGACCCTTTTGCAGGGTCATGCAGCCAGGCAGCGGGTCGAGCGACCGAGCAGTGAGAGGGTTCCTCCGATGACGGCGCTGGTCGCCGTTGGAGGAATTCATGTCCTACCGGGAGCTATCCATGATCGACGTTAAAGAGGTGCTCCGCCGCTGGGCGGCGGGGCACAGCAACAGGAAGATCGCGCGCGAGACGGGCACTGACCGCGGCACCACGACCCGCTACATCGCCATCGCCGAGCAGCTGGCGCTGCCGCGCGATCGCGAGCTGAGCGACGCCGAGGTCCACGAGGTCGCTCAGCGCGTTCAGGCGCGGCCGCTGGCGGATCCGAGCGCGGAGCGCAAGGCGATCGCCGAGCACAAGGAGCGCATCCTCGAGTGGCTCGGCAAGAAGCGGCCGCTGCGGCTCAGCAAGGTCCACACGCTGCTCGTGCGCGATCACGGTCTTGTCGCGAGCTACGACACGCTACGCCGCTACGCGATGGAGGACCTCGGCTGGCAGAAGAAGGAAGCGACGATCCTCCTCGAAGATCCGCCGGCGGGCCAGGAGGCACAGGTCGACTTCGGCAAGATGGGGATGATGCTCGACGTCGCGACGGGGCGCATGCGCGCGCTCTGGGTGCTCATCGTCACGCTCTCGTTCAGCCGCTACCAGTTCGTGTGGCCGTCGTTCTTGCAAACGACCGAGGCGGTTTGCGACGGACTCGACCGCGCGTGGTGGTTCTTCGGCGCGATGTCCAAGACGATCGTGCCCGACAACATGTCTTCGATCATCAAGAAGGCAGACGCGCTCAACCCCTCGCTCGTCGCGGCGTTCCTCGACTACGTGCAGGCACGCGGCATCTTCGTCGACCCCGCGCGCGTCCGCTCGCCGAAGGACAAGCCCCGCGTCGAAAACCAGGTGCCCTACGTGCGCGAAAGCTGGTGGGACGGAGAGACCTTCACAGATCTCGCCGATGCGCAGCGAAGCGCCGAGCAATGGTCGCGCGAGATCGCCGGCATGCGGGTGCACGGCACCACACGGAAGGTGCCGCGCGAAGCTTTCGAGCAGACCGAGAAGTCCTTGATGCTCGCGCCACCAACCGAGCCGTTCGACGTTCCGCTCTGGGCGATGCAAGCCAAAGTGCATCCCGATCATCACGTCGAGATCGCGCGCGCGCTCTACTCGGTGCCGACGCTCTACCGCGGCAAGGAGGTCCGGGTACGCGCCGACAAGACGACGGTGAAGATCTTCTTCGGTACCGAGCTCATCAAGCTTCACCCGCGCCAGCTGCCGGGAGGGCGCTCGACCGACATCAACGACTATCCCGTGGGAAAGGCCACGTACGCGCTTCGCAGCGTCGACGGGCTCGTCGCGAAGGCCAAGGACAAGGGGCTGCACGTTGGCATCTACGCCGAGCGTCTGCTCGGCGGCCCGCTGCCCTGGACGCGCATGCGCCAAGCGTACGCGCTGCTGCGCCTCTGTGAGAAGTACGGAGACGGGCGCGTCGAGGCCGTCTGTCAGAGCGCGCTCGCCTTCGACGTTGTCGACGTCGTGCGCATTACACGCATGCTCAAGAAGGCGACAAAGCCTGCGTCGCCGACAAAGGCGGACGGCAAGGTCGTGCAGCTCGTGCTCCCGCGCTTCGCTCGACCCGAGCAAGACTTCCGGACCCGCGCGACCACGACGAAGAAGGGACGAGGAACTCTGATGGCTTCTCCCTCTTCGCCCGTCCTCAACCCGGAGCTCGTCGGCGCGCTCAAGCGCCTCAAGCTCGGACGCATCGCAGACACGCTCCCCGAGCGACTCGTGCTCGCCGACAAGCAAGAGATGTCGTTTGACGATCTCCTGCTGCTCATTCTCACCGACGAGATCGCGCGGCGCGACAACATCGCTGCCGATCTGCGTGCCAGCGAGGCGCGCCTCGATCCGGGGATGCGCCTCGAGACGTGGGACAAGACGTCGAAGGTGAGCTTCGACAAGCGCATGCTCGCCGAGCTGACG